>JAYWFP010000094.1:0-12528 GCA_043778745.1 Chloroflexota bacterium | reverse complement strand
TGGCCTGGTCAGGCGCCGCGGGGACTTCTTTCGGCTGTCGATCGAGAATCTTGAGTCCCTGGAGCGATTCGCCCGCAAGAGCGCCGAGAACCTCCACGCCTCGATCCAGAAGGCGCGTCGACGGCCACTCGAGCGCGTCATTGCCGCCCTCGGGATCCCGCAGGTTGGTTGGACGACGGCCATCGAGCTGGCGGCATGGTTGTCCGCGGAGGTTCCTGCGGGGGATGGCTGGCTACGCCGGGCGGCCGCGCAGCTGGAGGCGCTCGCGACCGAGGAACCCGTGCGCTTCGAGGAAGTCGAGGGCATCGGACCCACCGTCTCTGCAGCGCTCGCTGCCTGGTTCGGCGCTGGAGGTCCGGGTCGGGGTGTTCTGGAGGACCTGGCCGATGCGGGCGTCGAGGTAGAACTGCCGGTCGCCCGGGCGCCCGTCGCTGGCGATGGGCCGTTTGCCGGCAGGTCCGTGGTCGTCACCGGAACCATCGAGGGGTTCAGCCGCGAAGAGGCCGAGGCGGCCGTGCGCGCCGCCGGGGGCAGGCCCACTGGATCCGTGTCGAAGAAGACAGACTATGTCGTGGCTGGGCCGGGAGCAGGCTCGAAGCTGGCCAGAGCCGCGGAACTCGGCGTCACGATCCTGGACGCAACGACGTTCCGGGCGTTGCTCTCGAGGCCCGACTGAACTGGCGCCGCCGTCCGCCGTCGAGCGCGCCGGCGACCAGGTAGCGCCGAACCAGGTCGAACGGTGCCATCCAGTGACCGATTCGTATTCGAGCCCCCTCGCGGAGGCTTTCAAGGTAGTCATCGTCGCCCACCGTGACGCGCTCGTGCTCGGCCACATGACGGGCAACCATCCCCCGAGCGGCGATCCTGGTGTGGGACGTTGGTCGCGGGTTCAGGCTCTTGCGTGGCGCGCGCGGCCTCTGGCCCGTCGGCGGGCGTCATCGGCCGGATCAATCGCGAGGTCACCCGCTGATCCTGGCCGGGAATTCCGACCGGCTCGGCTATCATCGGCCGATGGCCGGACTCACCCGCTCGGATGTCGAGCATGTCGCGTTTCTTGCTCGTCTCGGGATGACCGGGCCGGAGCTCGATCGACTCCAGGGGCAGCTCAACCAGATCCTCGATGAGTACGCGAAACTGTCCGAACTGGACACCGATGCCATTCCGCCGACGGCCCAGACCATCGAGCTCGAGAACATCCTGCGCGACGACGTGGTGACGCCGTCGCTGCCACGGGACGCGGTTCTCGCGAATGCACCGCTGACCGACGGCCCGTTCATCGTGGTGCCGCCGATCCTCGGCGCCGAAGCCGACTGACGACCGAGCCCCCGATGGTCACCGATCTGACGCGACTCCCAGCCCATGGCATGGCTCGTGCCCTGCGCCTCGGTGATGTCAGCTCGCGAGAGCTTGCGCTCGCCCACCTTGATGCAGCGGAGCGCCAGAATCATGCCCTGAATGCATGGCTGACCATTGATCGGGAGTCGGCACTGGCCCAGGCCGACGCCGCCGACGCGGAGCTCGCCAGCCGCCGCGCCGTCGGTGGCGAGGCGCTCGCCGACCTTCACCCGTTGCACGGAATCCCGATCGCGCTCAAGGACCTGATCAGCGTCGAGGGCGGCCAGTGCACCGCCGGCTCCCGGATCCTTGAGGGTTATCGGGCGCCCTATGACGCCCACATCACGGAGCGGCTCCGGGCGGTGGGAGCGGTGTTCCTGGGCAAGACCAACATGGACGAATTCGCCATGGGTTCGTCCAACGAGTACTCGGCCTACGGACCGGTCAGCAATCCCTGGGATCTCGACACCGTCCCGGGTGGCAGCAGCGGCGGCTCGGCGGCGGCCGTGGCCGCGCATCACGCGCCGATCTCGCTCGGGACGGACACTGGCGGTTCCATCCGCCAGCCCGCGGCCCTGTGCGGCATCGTCGGGATGAAACCCACGTACGGACGCGTCAGCCGCTACGGTATCGTGGCGTTCGCCTCGTCGCTCGACCAGATTGGTCCGTTCGCCCGCAACGCTCGCGATGCGGCGGCGCTGCTGCACGCAATTGCCGGGCGGGATACGCGGGATTCGACATCCGCGCCGGTGCCAGTCCCCGACGAATTGCTGACGCTCCCGGAATCGGACGACGAGGCCGCGAGCTGGTTGCGCGGGAAGCGCTTCGGCCTACCGAGCGAGTACTTCGTGGCCGGCATGGACCCGGACGTCGAGCGACGGATCCGCGAGAGCGTCGGATTTCTCGAGGACGCCGGAGCGTCGGTCGAGCCAGTCAGTCTGCCGCACACCGACTACGGCCTCGCCGCGTACTACATCGTGGCCCCAGCGGAAGCCTCGGCGAACCTCGCCCGCTACGACGGGGTTCGCTACGGGCAGAGCCGCCGGCTGCCCGGGGCTGACTTCATCGCCGACTACCTCGCGACGCGCGGTGATGGTTTCGGGGCCGAGGTCAAGCGGCGGATCATGCTCGGGACCTATGCCCTGTCGGCGGGCTATTACGACGCCTTCTATGTCAAGGCTCAGAAGGTCCGGACCCTGATCAAGCGCGATTTCGACAACGTGTTTGCAACCGGGATCGACGCGCTGGTGGCGCCGACATCGCCCTCCGTCGCGTTCCGGTTCGGGTCTCGGACCTCGGACCCGGTTTCGATGTACCTGTCCGATGCCTGCACCCTCCCCGTGAACATGGCCGGCCTCCCCGGGGTGTCCATCCCATGCGGGCTGTCCGAAGGCCTGCCCGTCGGTCTCCAGTTGATCGGGCCGGCATGGAGCGAACTGCTGCTCTTCCGGGCCGCGCGGGCGTTCGAGGGCCTGACGGCGACCGCCGCCTGGCGCGGGATCGAGCCCCGCGACCTGGCCCTGGCCGATGATCGATCCGGACCGACGCCCGCCGAGCGCGCGGCCGCGGTTTCCGTTGCCGCGTCCTGAACTGCCGGTGCTCGACGCGCCGCTGACTGATCTCGATCCGGAGATCGCCGCCCTGATCGCCGGCGACGCTCATCGTCAGGCCGACACCATCGACCTCATTGCCTCGGAGAGTACCGCGCCGGCGGCCGTGCTCGAGGCACTCGGCAGCGTCGTGTCCAACAAGACCGGGGAGGGCTACCCCGGCCATCGTTATCACCGGGGAACGGCGTGGGTCGATGGGATCGAGACACTCGCCATCGATCGAGCGAAGGTGCTCTTCGGCGCAGAGCACGCCAACGTCCAGCCGCACTCTGGTGTGAATGCCAACCTCGGCGTCTACCAGGCGGTCCTCAAGCCCGGGGATCGGGTCCTCGCGCTGCGACTGGCCCACGGGGGCCACCTGTCACACGGAGACCCGGCTTCGATTACCGGGCGTGTCTATGACTTTGCGCACTACGGCGTCCGGGCATCCGATGAGCGAATCGACATGGATGAGGTCGAGGCCCTCGCGCGGTCGCATCGGCCGAGACTCATCGTCGCCGGGGGCAGCGCCTACCCCCGCCTGATCGACTACGGTGCCTTCGCGGCCATCGCCCATGAGGTCGAGGCGCTGTTCCTCGTGGACATGGCCCACATCGCAGGCCTCGTCGCCGCCGGCGTCGTCGCCAGTCCGATTCCGCATGCCGACTTCGTGACATTCACGACGTACAAGACGCTGCTCGGCCCGCACGGGGGCATGATCCTCTCCCGTGCCGCCCACGCCCGGCGCATCGATCGGGCCATCTTTCCAGGCACCCAGGGGGCGCCCGACTTCGGGCGCATCGCCGCCAAGGCGGTTGCCTTCCGCGTCGCGACCAGCCCGTGGTTCCACGGTATCCAGCGGCGGATCGTGGCGAACGCGCAGGCGCTCAGCGAGGCGCTCACGGCCCGCGGGGATCGGCTCGTGGCTGGCGGGACGGACACCCACCTGGTGCTCGTGGACCTGCGCGCGCGCGGCATGACCGGCGACGTGGCCGAGGAGGCCCTCGAGGCCGTGGGCATCCTCGCCAACCGGAACATGATCCCATTCGATGTCGGCACGCCGGACGCACCATCCGGGATTCGGTTCGGAACATCGAGCATCGCCGAACGCGGCTACGAGCCCCAGGACATGCGCGACGTCGGCGACCTCATCGACCGGGCACTCCGGGCACCGAACGCGGCATCGCGTGCGGCGATCGCCGATGCTGTCGTCGACCTCGCCCGCCGCCGCCCCGGGTACCCTGTACCGAAATGACCGTCGATTCGAAGCTCCCGCTCGCGGAACGTGCCCTGGCACAACGCGTGCTTGACGTGCCGCCCTCGGGAATCCGCAAATTCTTCGACATCCTGGCCACGATGGACGACGTCATCAGCCTGGGGGTGGGGGAGCCCGACTTCGATACGCCGCGCCACATCATCGAGGCCGGCGTGGAGTCGCTCCGCGAGGGCCGCACCCACTACACCTCGAACTACGGGACGGTGGAGCTGCGTCGCGCGCTGAGCGCGCATCTGGAGCGGCGCTACGGCGTCCGCTATGACCCTGCCACGGAGCTCCTGATCACCGTCGGCGCGTCGGAGGCCGTCGACCTCGCCCTGCGAGCGACCTGTGACGTCGGCGACGAGGTGATCCTCCACGAACCCTCCTACGTGGCCTACGTGCCGGCGATCGTCTTCGCGGGGGGCACCGCGATCCGCGTCGCGACGCGCTACGAGGACGATTTCGCCCTCGATCCGGCGGCGGTCGAGGCGGCCATCACGCCGCGGACCAAGGCGCTGTTCCTCGGCTACCCGTGCAATCCGACGGGTGCGGTCCTCACCCCCGGGATCCAGGACGCGCTCGCGGAGATCGCGACCCGCCACGACCTCCTCGTCTACAGCGACGAAATCTACGATCGGCTGGCCTACGGCTCCTACACGCACCGGGCCTTCTCGTCCCTGCCGGGTATGCGGGAGCGTACGATCCTGATGGGCGGGTTCTCGAAGGCCTATGCCATGACCGGCTGGCGGGTCGGCTGGCTGGCTGCCCCCGCCGGGATCCTCGAGGGGATCGTCAAGGTCCACCAGTACGGGATCATGTCCGCGCCGACGGTCGCTCAGGACGCCGCGCTCGTTGCGCTCGTTGAGGGCGAGCCGGACGTTGAGCGAATGCTTGCCGAGTACGACCGCCGGCGTCGCCTGGTCGTCGATGGATTCAACGCCATGGGCCTCGAGACCTTCGAGCCGCGCGGGGCCTTCTATGCCTTCCCGAGGATCACCTCGACGGGCCTCGACTCGGAGACGTTTGCGGCGCGCCTCCTCGAGGAGGAGCATGTGGCCGTCGTGCCGGGCGGCGCGTTCGGGGAGTCGGGTGAGGGCCACGTCCGGGCGTGCTATGCCACCAGCTACGAGCAACTCGAGGAGGCGCTGCGTCGCATCGGCCGGTTCGTCGAGCGGACCCGGTCCGCGACCGGCGGCTGACCGATGACCGAAGCGTCCGTGATCGTCGTCGATGCAGCCGCGGGAGGACGCCCGGCCGGACTCTCGACGTTCCTGATCACCGACATCGAGGGCAGTACACGCCTCTGGGAGGAGCAGGCGGCGGCGATGGGCCCGGCCCTTGCCCTTCACGACGGGCTGCTTCGCGCGGCCGTCGAAGGGGAGCGGGGAACGGTCATCAAGACGACCGGCGATGGGCTCCTCGCCGTCTTCGGCGACCAAGTCGCCGCGGTCAACGCCGCCGTCAACGCGCAGGCGGCCCTGCGGGACGCGGCCTGGGGCGCCACGGGACCGTTGCGGGTCCGGATGGCCATCCACAGCGGCACCGCGGAAACCCGCGACGGCGACTATTTCGGTCCCGCCCTGAACCGGGCGGCGCGCATCCTGGCCATCGGTCATGGTGGCCAGGTCATCCTGTCGGCCGTTGCCGCCGTCCTGGCTCGAGACCGGCTCCCGGCGACCATGGACCTGCGCGACCTGGGATCGCACCGCCTTCGCGACCTCGACCGCCCAGAGCAGATCTTCCAGCTCGTCGTGGACGGCCTTGCTTCCGATTTCCCGCCACTCCGCTCGCTGAGCACCCGGCGCTCGAACCTCCCGGTGCAGGTCACGTCCTTCGTCGGGCGTGAGTCGGACCTGGCCGACGTCAAGGCCCTTGTGCTTCGGCACCACCTCGTGACCCTCATCGGGACCGGCGGTACCGGAAAGACGCGGCTCATGCTCGAGGCGGCCGCTCAGATCGAAGATCGCTTTCCCGACGGAACGTGGCTGGCGGAGCTGGCCCCGCTGACGGACGCGGCGCAGATCGCGTCGGAGATCGCTCGCGCCCTTGGCGCGCCCGAGGTGCCCGGCCGGCCGGCCATGGCGATCGTGACGGCCTTCCTCGCCGACAAGGACCTGCTCCTCCTGCTCGACAACGCCGAACATCTCGTGGACGGTGTTGCGACTGTGGCGGGTGGGCTGCTCGCCGCAGCTCCGCGCCTCCGCATCATCGCGACAAGTCGCGAGGCGCTGGCCGTCCCCGGGGAGGCGGTACACCAGTTGAAATCCCTGTCGTGCCCGGTGGCCCATCGCCCCGGTGTCGGTATCGTCCAGGGCACGTCGGGCGATTACGAAGCCGCCGTCGCGACCGAGGCGGTCCGTTTGTTCGCGGAGCGCGCCAGCACCGTGGACCCGGGGTTCGCGCTCAGTCGTGAGAACGTCGGCTCGATCACGGAGATCTGCCGGCGGCTCGACGGCATCCCCCTGGCGATCGAACTCGCTGCCGCCCGGGTGTCAGTCATGTCGACCGAGGACATCGCCCTCCGCCTCGGCGACCGCTTCCGATTGCTCGCAGGCGGGCGGCGTACCGCCGTGCCCCGGCAGCAGACGCTCCATGCCCTGATTGACTGGAGCTGGGACCTCCTGACCGACGACGACCGACGGCTCCTGCGGCGCCTGTCGATATTTGCTGGCGGCTGGAGCGCCGGGGCTGCGACGAGGACGGTCGGCGACGGCCCCGAGGCGATGGACCAGAACGAACTTGTGGACGAGCTGTCGAGACTCGTCGACCGCTCGCTCGTCATCGTCGATCGTGGCCCGACGACGCGCTACCGGATGCTCGAGACGATTCGCCAGTACGCTCGAGAGAAGCTCCTCGAGGCCGGCGAGGTCGGTTCGGTGGCCGATCGGCACTTCACGACATTCGCCACGTTGGCGGCTGCCGCGGAGCCCGAGCTCCGAGGGCCGGCCATGGCGGACTGGCTCGACCGGATGGATGCCGACGCCGAGAACCTCGGGGCGGCGATGGAGTGGGGTCTCGAGTCCAGCCCCTGGGCTGCGGTCCGGATGGCCCGGGACCTCCTGACCTACTCGTCGGTTCGCGTTGCCTCGGACGATGATGACGCGCGGACGGTCGCTGCGATCGAGATCGCCCGGGCTCGGACCGTTGGTCAGCCGGATGTCGATCCAGCGGATCAGGCGCTCGCCGCCTGGTTGCTCGGCCAGGCCGCTTGGCAGTGGGGATCGTCCGGGCGCGCGGACGTCGGAATCGCGTGGGCCCACGAGGCCGTCACACTGGCCAGGGCCAGCGGCGACGCGCCGGCCCTCCTGCGAGCGCTCGCGGGCGAGGCGATCGCCGGCATGTTCTCCGGCGCGGACCAGCGCGTCCTGGCGGTCATGGCCGAAGCCGCGGACCTGGCCGACGCGACCGGAACCTGGTGGGTGTTGGCGATGGCGGCGGGATTCGCCGGCGCGATCGTTTGGACCTTCGACCACGAGGCCGGCGAGGCGCTGGTGGCCCGTGGCTTCGCCGCCGGTCAGCGATCCGGCAATCCCTTCGCGCTCGGTGCAGTCGCCATGGCCCAGGGCCGGATGCTCGGACAGGCGCGTCGGACCGACGAGGCCGTGGCCTCGTATCGCATCGCGATCGAGCGGTTCTCGGAGATCGGCGACGATCGCTTCGTTCTCGCGTCGCGAAGCGACCTCGCGCACGCCCTGCGGCGGGGCGGTCGGCTGGACGAGGCGATGGAGCTGTATCGCGAGACGATCGGGGGCTGGGTGCGACTCGGCCATCGAGGCGCGGTTGCCAACCAGCTCGAGAATATCGGGTTCGTCGCGGTCGATCGCGGGCAGACGGAGCAGGCAGCGCGAATCCTGGGGTCAGCTGCAGCCCTGCGTCAGGCGAGCGGCGCCAAGATGGCGTTCGACGAGACCCCGGAACTCGAGGGTTTCATCGAACGGCTGAAGGTGGGGATGACTCCGGCCACGTTGGCGTCGGCCTGGGCAGCCGGACAGGTCCTGTCGATGCCCGAGGCGGTTGCCATGGCCATTGAAGCGGGCTGAATCCGCCTCGGGCGGCACGGCGCCTCGGTCACAGCGCCGCCGGCACTGGATCCGCCGGCAATGCGCCGCCGGCCCGGCGCGGATTCGCGGCAATGCGCCGCCGGCCCGGCGCGGATTCGCGGCAATGGATCCGCATCTGAGAGCCCGGACGACCGAGCTCCATACCGAAGAGCCTCACGCGGGCTTGTGCGAAACTGCGGCCATGTCCCTGCCCGTCGCTTCATCCACGGCCACCGAGCGCTACGAAGCCGTCATCGGCATCGAGGTTCATTGCCAGCTGAAGACCGAATCGAAGATGTTCTGTGGGTGCTCGACGGCCTATGACGGGGCCGAGCCGAATACCCATACCTGTCCGGTCTGCCTCGGCCTGCCCGGCGCGCTGCCGACGATCAATCGTCGGGCGGTCGAGCTGGTCCTGACGGCAGGCGCCGCCATCGGTTCGACGACGCCGGCAGCGACGCGCTGGGATCGCAAGAACTACTTCTACCCGGACCTTCCCAAGGGCTACCAGATCAGCCAGTACGACCTGCCGCTGGCCGCCCGCGGTTCCTTGACCATCGATACGAGCGATGGCCCGTTCACGATCGGGATTACCCGCGCCCACCTCGAGGAGGACACGGCCAAGCTGGTCCATGCCCCCGGTCCGAACGGGGAGCGGCTCAGCCTGGTGGACTTCAATCGCTCCGGCGCGCCGTTGATGGAGATCGTCACTGAGCCCGACATCCGGACGGCGGAGCAGGCCCGCCGCTACGCCGAGGAGCTGCAGCTCCTGTTGCGGGCGATTGGCGCGTCCGACGCGGACATGGAACGCGGCCAGATGCGGGTCGAGGCGAATGTGTCCCTGCGCCAACGCGGAACCGAGCCGTTCGGGACCCGTGTGGAGGTCAAGAACATGAACTCGTTCCGGTCGGTTGAACGGGCGATCACCTTCGAGATCGAGCGTCAGGCTGCGATCATCGACGCCGGCGATACGCTGGTCATGGAGACCCGCGGGTGGTCCGATGACCGGGGCGAGACCTACCGGATGCGGGCCAAGGAGACCTCGGACGACTACCGCTACTTCCCGGAACCGGATCTCCCGCCGCTGCGGGTCGATCCGGCATGGCTCGCCGAGCTCGTCGCGGCCCTGCCAGAAGTACCTTCGGCGCGCCGCGCCCGCTACCGGGAAACGCTCGGCTTGAGCAGGTACGACGCGACCGTACTCGTGGCCGACCCTGACGCAAGCCGCCTGTTCGAGGCAGCGCTCGCGAGCGACCCGGACAGCGATGCCAAGACCGTTGCCAACTGGGTGACCGGCGAGTACCTGCGGATCCGCAACGCGAAGTTGCCCGAGGCGGGGACTGGTCGACCCGAGCTGCTCGGCGATCCCGCTGAACTGGCCGTGCTGATCCGTCTCGTATCGGACGGCACGATCTCGCGGGCCAATGCCAAGGAAGTCTTCGAGGCGCACCTGTCCATGGGCGAGAGCGTGACTTCGATCATCGCCGCGCGAGGTCTGGCACAGATCTCGGATGTGGGGGCGCTCGGAGCCATCGTTGACGCCGTCATCGCGGCCAACCCGGCAGCCGCGGCCGACGTCGCGGCAGGCAAGGCCCAGGCCATCGGCTTCCTCGTCGGCCAGGTCATGAAGGAGACACGGGGCCAGGCGAACGCGGCGGTCGTGCAGGCCGCGATCCGCTCGCGTCTCGGTAACGGGGCCGCGTAGTGGGCCCGCTGAACCTCCTCCTCTGGGCCGGCGGTGTCCTGTTGATTGCCCTGGGGATCCAACGGGCGCGCGGCCCATGGTCTCGGTATCAGGCGCTGCGCGAGCAGGATCAGAATGTGGCGCGCTACGAGGCTTGGCGAGGCGGCGGTCTGCGCGATGACGGAACGACCGGCGCATCGGTGGCGATGGCGATCCTGCGACGTCAGGCTTGGAACGGCGCCCTGATCGCCCTGGCCGGCTTCGTGCTCGTGGTCATCGGGTTTGCCCTCCCGAGCTAGCGGCCACGCGGCGCCTTGGCCGCCGCCGGCGGCGCCGGACCCCGCACCCGCCGGCGGCGCCGGACCCCGCAGCCGACGCCGACGCGCCCGGTTGTGCCCTCCTAGACTGTCGATATCTGCCGGGCGGCGGCATGACCCGGCCCCAAACGAGGGACTGATGCGCGAACGAACTGACGGGCGAGGCTTTGCGACTCGCGCCATCCACGCCGGTGAACGACCGGATCCGGTGACGCGCGCACACAATCCGCCGATCTACGCGACATCGACCTTCGCCTTCGATAGCGCAGCGGAGAAGGAAGATGCCGTCGATCGTGCGCTCGCGTGGGAGCCGGGCGTCCATTTCTACTCGCGCACGAGCAACCCGACGAACCGGGCCCTTGAGGAAAAGGTCGCATCGATCGAGGGCGCCGAGGATTCTGTGGTCTCGTCATCCGGCATGGCGGCAGTATCGGCGACCCTGTTCGCGCACCTCGGCAGCGGCGATCACATCGTCGTGGGCGACGAGCTGTTCGTCATCACGCAGGTGCTTCTCGGGGATGACTTCCCGAGGCGGGGGATCGACGTTACGGCTGTCGATATGACGGATCTGGCTGCGGTCGAAGCGGCGATCACGCCCGCGACCAAGGTCCTGTTCTACGAGACGTCCACCAATCCGCGCCTCCGGGTGCCGGATCAGGATGCGCTGGCTGCGATCGGCCACCGGAACGGGCTGATCGTCATCGCAGACAACACCTTCCTCGGGCCGGCCCTCGTACGACCATTGGAACACGGAGCCGACATGGTCCTCCATGCCGCAACGAAGTACCTGTCGGGTCACGGGGATGCGGTATCCGGCGTCGTGTCCGGGACCAAGGTGCTCCTGGATCCCATTCGCAAGCAGACGGATACGCTCGGGCAGGCGGCAAGCCCGTTCTCGAGCTGGCTCGTGATGCGCGGAATCCGGACGTTGCCCCTGCGCTCCCGAACGGCCTCCGCGAATGCCCAGGAGCTTGCCGAATACCTCGAACGACAGGCGAACGTGGAGTGGGTCCGCTATCCCGGCCTCCAGTCGCACCCGGACCACGAGACCGCCCGACGCCTGATCGAGGGGCCGGGAGGCGCGATGCTCACCTTCCAGCCGAGGGGAGGGGTCGAGGGCATGGCCGCGTTCACCGACCACCTCCGCCTGTGCGATATCGGCGTCAGCCTGGGCGACATCCACACCCTGGTCTACCCGCAGCCCAAACGGGGCGGTCTGGTGCGGGTATCGGTCGGTTGCGAGGACGTCGACGACCTCCTCGAGGACTTCGCCCTCGGCCTTTCATTCGTCGCCTGACGCGGCGCACGCGGTCCGGTTCCGCCGCCCTGGCCTGACGCGGCGCACGCAGTCCGGTTCGGCCGCCGTAGCCTGACGCGGCTCAATCGCGCCCGAGCACCGCGGCGGCCGAGAGCGCCGCGCCGATGGCCAGGTCCACGCGCCGCGTGACCTCGTCCTCGGGCGGTCGGAACCACGTTTCCTCGCTGTTCGCCCGAACCTCCTGGTTCGCCTTCGGGTCCACGATCACGTCGGAAACGGTGAGGATCGCCCCGGCGCGCACGGGCCGGCCCTTTGCCTGCTCGCGCATCGCCAGCAGATACAGCGCGGCCGTCTCCATCTCGGCGGCGAGGTAACCGCGTCGTCCCCAACGAACGGCGCCCTCCGGATGCGGATCGTAGAAGACATCCGAGGTCACGATGGGCCCGACGTGGGTGACCAGCCCGGCCGCGCGACTCGCCTCGGCCAGCGCCAGGACGACGTCGATGCTGCCGGTGGGCGCTGTCGGTTCGTGGCCACCCAGCGTCGCTCCGATCCCCGAGGATGAGGCCGCGGCCATCGCGACCACGACGTCGCCAATGCCAAGTCGCCCATATCCGCCGCAGGTTCCGACGCGAATGAACGTCTCGACCCCGAGCATCAGCAACTCTTCGACCACGATCGTGGTGGTCGGCGTGCCCATCATCGTGGTCTGAACCGACACCGGTACGCCGTCCACCGTCCCGGTGTAGCCGAGCAGGCCCCGATGGGAGGTCACGAGTCGGCTGGCCTCCAGGCCACCATCGAACCGGCCCGCCATCCGCGTCGCCCTGTTCGGATCGCCGGGCAGAAGGACGACGGTCGCGTAATCGCCGGGCTCGGCGTGCAGGTGAATCTGGGGCATCGATCCCTTCTTTCAGCTTCCGATGAGACGTTCGTGTTCGATGATGGTGCAACGGTCCATGACCACGGACAACCCGGCCGCCGAAGCAATTTCGCCGGCTTCCCGGCTCACGATCCCCAACTGTAGCCACAAACAACGAGCACCGA
>JAYWFP010000093.1:0-5339 GCA_043778745.1 Chloroflexota bacterium | reverse complement strand
CGAAGACCGCGCCGGATGGCAGACCGCGGCCGTCTCGACACTCGATGCCGCGATCGCCGCGGTCCGCACCGTCGACAAGCAGGAGGCAATCGACCTCGAGCGCGCCAGGTCCTCGATCGTCCACCGATTCGATGCGTTCCGGACGAGATCCGATACCACGATGCTCCAGGCGCTACACGGAGACCTCCACCTCGGGCAGGTCCTGCCGACGCCGGACCGTGTGGTCATCATCGACTTCGAAGGCGATCCGACTCGCGATCCGGGCGATCGCCGATCCGTGTCGAGCCCGCTGCGCGACATCGCGGGCATGCTTCGCTCGATCGATCACGTTGCGCGCAGTGGCCTGCGCCGCGCACGCCTCAATTCGGGTGTCTCGGGGCACGCGTCCATCGAGGCGCTCGAATCGTGGATCCACGCCGCACGGATCGCCTTCGTTGGAGGGTACGGGAGCGGCCTCGGGGAACCCGGATGGCGGCCCGACGCCGAGCTGCTCGCCGCGTTCGAGGTTGAGAAGGAACTCGCCGAGCTCATCTACGCGGCAACCTTTCTTCCAGCCTGGCTGTACGCCCCGATGGGTGGGATGCGTGCCCTGCTGGGCGATGAGTTCAAGGCCGGAGCGTGATGGACCGCGCGCTACTGCTGGTTGCGGACCTCGAGCGGGTCCCAATGGTGCTGCGAGGCCACGCCGACGCGGCGCGAGAGCGCTTGGCAATCCCTGGCGCAATCAATTCGCCGCGACGGATCGTGCTCACCGGACTCGGCAGCTCGCGGTTCGCTGCGCTCGTGGTCGCGCCGGCATTCCTGGCGGCCGGCCTCGAGGTCATCGTCGAGCATGCGTCGACAATTCAGCCGGCACCAATCGGCCCGGGGACCCTGCTCGTTCCAATCTCCAGCTCGGGCAGGACGCCCGAAACCGTGGCCGCTGCCGAGCGGGGTGGGCGTGCTGGCGCGGCGGTCCTTGCAATCACCAACCAGTCGGTCTCACCCCTCGCCGCGGCTGCGGACGCTGTCCTGCCCCTCCGGGCGGGCGATGAGACGAGCGGCATCGCCTCGGTGACCTATGCCGCGACGGTGGCCGCCCTGTGTCGGTTGGCCGCGTCGCTCGGAGTCAGGCTCGATGCCGGTCCCCTTCTGGAGGACGCCGCGGCAAACGTCGAATCCGTGCTTGCGAGCCGCGCTGCCTGGAAGGGGTGGGCGGCCGACATTCTCGGGACCGGAGCCGCGGTCCACCTTCTCGCCGACGCAGCGGCGCTGGGCACGGCCGAGCAGGCGGCCCTCCTGTTCCGCGAGGGCCCACGGATCAACGCTGATGTGACCGACGCCGGAGATTGGCTCCATGTCGGCCTCTATACGGCGTTGCCCGGATATCGAGCGGTCCTTCTGTCAGGCACGCAGTACGACGACGAACTCGTGGAGGTCATCCACGGGCGAGGCGGAAAGATCGTGACCGTTGGCACGGCCGGTCCTGGCACGGCCGGTCCGGGCGCCGGTCCGGGCGCGGGTCCGGGCGCGGCCGACCTCAGGATCCCGGTTCCGATGGCGCACTCGCGGGGTCTGCAGGCGGCCTTCGCAGAGCCCATGGCGCTGGCCCTGATCGCTGCAGAGCTCTGGGCCCGGACTCATGCCACCGATCGCGAGGATCCCGATCGCCTGGCTTGATTCCGTGTCGCGTCGGTACCATGCACCGGTGACCGACCTACAACCTCCCTTCGCCGCCCGCGACGTTCAGTACAAGGGCGCCCCCCTTGATTCGGAGAAGGGCCCGGGGCTGGGTTGCTTCTGGTCGCAGGTTGTCGTCCTCGTGGTGTTCCTGGTCCTGACGCCGCTCAGCGTCGCCTGGAACTGGCCGTACCAAGTGAGTGCCTTCCTGCTGATCAGTGTCCTGGTCCTGCTGCTCGTGGCCGGGCAGACCGTGATCTTCCTGCTGCGGTTGATCGCTGCCGACCGACGCGCTGACGGAAGGCGGCGGCCCCTCGGGTCCCGGAGCCCGACCGTGGGCGAGATCGAGGATGCCGATGCCGCTCTGAATGATGCCGATGCCGCCCTGAATGGAGCGGCCGGGGAAGTGATCACACCAACGGATTCGGAGATCTCGGCGGGCCCGGACGCAGCTCCGCCCCAGGCGTCCGACGACGGCGTGCGAGAATAGGCGCGGCGCCGAAGGACTGGCGCCCAGTCCCAGGAGGCTCATCGACCCCGTGCCCGTGCTCGCCACGTACTTCTCCGTCCGCCGCGGCCGCGATCCGTTCTTCAAGTTCTTCATGAAGACGTTGTTCCCGCGCCAGATGAAGGAGTACGAGGCCAAATACGGCATCAAATTCATCGGCTGGTTCAACGTCGCGCATGGCTGGGACTTCGATAACGTGATCATGCTCGACCTGCCCAGCTACGCGACCCTCGACCTCCTCGAAGCGGATGAAAGCGTCCGCGCACTCGGTCATCGCGCCGGGGAGTGGATCTTCGAGCGCCACCACTCGATGTTCCTCCGGGAGCGCATGGGTCCCGACCTCGAATTCCACGGGTAGGAGATGTGATGGACGGTCAACGCAACGAACTCCTCGCGGAAATGGCCCGGGACGCCGCCTTGGATCGATCCGAGTTCCTCGTCCGCAGCGGCGAGCAACTGGAGCGGTTCCTTCGGGACCAGGCCGATCGCCTTGCCTCGATCGGCGGGCTGACGCTGATCGACGACGATCCTGACTACCTGGCCATCGCGCCCGACGGCACGTTCCGGAGTCGGAGTCGGGTCTACGACGACGCGACCGGCGAATGGCATTCCGAGACCGAGATCATCGAAACCGGCGGCGAGCTGGTGGAGCTCTACAACCCTGCCGACGTCTTTGCGGCGTTCGCCGATGCCGCTCGCGACGGCGTGTGGTCCGAACGGACCTCGGCGGACGTGGCCAAGGACGGCGACCCGATCATGACCATCGATGGTCCGGACCCGTACGCCGGCGCCGCTGATCGCTGGGCGGCGGGTCAGCCGGAAGTCGTCGCTTCGGCCGACGGACGAACCGCCCAGGCCATGCTGTACGAGCTCGCCCTCGACTTTCAGGAGCGCAGCCAGCGCGCCGAGTCCGGCTTGATCGAACAGTTCGAGAATGCAGCAAACGCGCTGATGTCGACCGTCGGCAGCGTCGTCATCGTTGATGACCTGGACGAACACCTCGAGTTCGGGCTGCCTGGCTTCCGGGGCCGTGTCATTCCCGAGGGCGATTCGGGCTGGACGGATCTGGATACGCCTGAATCCATCGTCCGGTTCTACGACCCCACCGATGTCTTCGGCGACCTCGCCGATGCCGTGGCCGAGGCGTTTCCGGAGGTCGCGACCAACGAACGCGACGGCGACCACTCGTGACCGCCGAGACTCGGCCGGCTCACGCTGGAGCGGCCTGCAACCGGCGCAGCTGAGGTGCGTCTCGTTGGCGCCGAGCTGATCGAGGCCCGCGAGATCCTGCCCGGCCAGTGGCTCCAGACGTATCACGCTCCGGCCCTGGCCACTGGATCCCGGGCCGGCCAGTTCGTCCACGTACGGACCGGAGATCTCGCGGGCTTCGTTTTGCGTCGGCCTTTCTCGATCAATACTGCCGATGTCGCCACGGGCACGATCAGCATCCATTTCCGGACCATTGGCCGCGGGACCGAATGGTTCACCCACCTCCGACCTGGCGACACCATTGACATCCTGGGGCCGCTCGGCCGACCCTTCGAGGTGGACCCGCGCAGCCAGCATCTGCTCCTGATCGCCGGCGGCCTTGGCATGGCCGGCGTCCGTTCGCTGGCCGACGAGGCGATCCGGGACGGGCGCCAGGTCACGCTCCTCTTTGGGGCGGCGAGCGCGCGCGATGTATATCCGACGTCGCTTCTGCCCGACGAGGTCGAGTACGTCATCGCCACCGACGATGGTTCCGTCGGTCACCACGGCTACGTGACCGACCTCATTCCGGCCTATGAGGCCTGGGCTGATCAGGCCTTCGCGTGCGGTCCGGAGCCGATGCTCCAGGCCCTGGCACGCCTCGCCGCGACGCGGAGCAATCGCATGGGCGTGGCGAGACTCGGCCGCAAGCGAGG
Organism: Chloroflexota bacterium; assembly: GCA_043778745.1. Taxonomy (GTDB): domain Bacteria; phylum Chloroflexota; class Limnocylindria; order Limnocylindrales; family CSP1-4; genus UBA5189. The sequence continues at coordinate 1,268 of JAYWFP010000093.1, read as the reverse complement.
CGGCGGCAGGGCGATCCCCGCGGGCTCACCGGCCGCGCGACGCAAGGCGTTCCTGCAGATCTCCATGGAACAGCGCATGGGGTGCGCGGTCGGGGCGTGCCTTGGCTGCGTCGTGATGGCGACCTCAGGCACCCCGCAGCGCGTGTGTCGCGAGGGTCCGGTCTTTGCCTCCGACGAAATCGACTGGGAAGGGTCGTGGGGCCGATGAAGGCGAAGCGGCGGGTCGTGACCGGCGAGACCAGCTCAATGGCAAAGCGCGGTCCCGGGCAACGCCGTGGGCACCCGACGATCAGCTCGCCTGTGGTTCGCGCCTCCGTGCCGGCGCCCGCGCCACTGCGGGCGATGAGGGCGCTTGCGCTCGACGGCCCGATCGACCTGTCGGTTGATCTCGGACGTGGACTCACGCTCCCGAACCCGATTCTCGTCGCCTCGGGGACATTCGGGTACGGGATCGAATACGGCGAAGTCGTCGATGTCGATGCGCTCGGCGGCATCTGCTGCAAGGGAACAACCCTCCGTCCCAGGGTCGGCAATCCGACCCCGCGCGTGACGGAGACGCCAGGCGGGATGCTCAACTCGATCGGCCTGCAGAACCCCGGCGTGGACGCCGTCATCGCGAAGTACGCGACGACATGGGAGAGCTGGCGCGTTCCGGTGATCGTGAACGTGGCCGGCGAATCGGTGGAGGACTACGTCGAGGTGGTCCGCCGGCTGGACGGGATCCCGGGCATTGCCGGCATCGAGCTCAACATCTCGTGCCCGAACGTCGGACGCGGCGGACTCCAGTTCGCGATCGATGCGGAAGCCGCCGCGGGCGTCACGGCCGCAGTCCGCCGCGCGACGGACCTGCCGCTCCTCGTGAAGCTGTCGCCGAACGTCGCCGATGTCCGGCCGATTGCCCGCGCCATCGCGGATGCCGGCGCCGATGCCCTGACCGCGGTGAACACGCTCTCGGGGATCGCTGTCGCTGCTTCGCGCTCGAAACCGCTGCTCGGCAACATCTACGGGGGCCTGTCCGGACCGGCCATCAAGCCGGTCGCGCTGCGCGTCGTCTACGAGGTCAGCCAGGTGGTCGATATCCCCGTCATCGCGATCGGGGGGATTACCGGACTCGACGATGTCCTCGACTTCCTGGCCGTCGGCGCGGTCGCGGTCCAGGTGGGAACCGCGATCTTTGCCGACCCGACGCTGCCGGTCCGGCTCGTTGGCGAACTCGAGGATGCCTGTCGCCGGCACGGACACCGGTCACACCTGGGGTTCGTGGGAAC
>JAYWFP010000092.1:0-5372 GCA_043778745.1 Chloroflexota bacterium | reverse complement strand
CGCGAGTCGCGGTTCCGCCTCCACCACGGCCACGTCGCGCGGCGCCGGTGCGGCGATGGCGCTGACGCCGGTTGAGACTGGTCTGCATATCGGCCGCGACGATACCATAGGCCCCGTGGAGGACCTTCCCCCTGTACCGGTGCATCCCGTGACGCCTCGTCATCGCGCCCTGTGACGTCGTTCGATCCCGGCCCCGCCGGGCTCCTCGACGAGCTGCGCTGGCGAGGCATGTTCCACGCTGCGTCCGATGGGCTGGAGGCGCGCCTGGCTTCGGGTCGGCCGATTGCCGGCTATAACGGCTTTGATCCGTCCGGCGCGTCGCTCCACATCGGGAGCCTCGTTCCGGTCTTCGGGCTGATCCACCTCCAGCGCCACGGCGGTCGTCCGGTGGCCCTGGTCGGCGGCGGAACCGGCATGATCGGCGATCCATCGGGCCGTTCGTCGGAGCGGAACCTCCTCGACCGCGACACGCTTGCCGGCAACGCCGAGGCAATCCACGCGCAGCTGGAGCATTTCCTCGATTTCTCCGGGCCGCGCGGGGCGGTCATGGTCAACAACCTCGAGTGGCTCGAATCGCTGACGATGATCGAGTTCCTCCGGGATATCGGGAAGCACTTCACGATCCCGTACATGCTGGCAAAGGATTCCGTCCAGGTCCGCCTCGACAAGGGCCTGTCGTACACGGAATTCAGTTACATGCTCCTGCAGTCGGCCGACTTTGCGCACCTGCGACGGACGATGGACGTCGAGTTGCAGATGGGCGGCGCGGATCAGTGGGGCAATATCACCGCCGGTCTCGAGTTGATCCGTCGAACGGCGGGCGGATCGGATGGAGCCGAGCCGGGGGAGGCGGCTGGCAGCACGGCCGCGAACGCAGATGCTGGTGGCAACATGGCAGCCTTCGGCCTGGCGTATCCGCTCCTCTTGACCGCGTCGGGAGCCAAATACGGCAAGTCGGTCGAGGGTGACTCGATCTGGCTCGACCCAAACCGCACGACGCCCTATGCCTTCTACCAGCACTGGCTCACCACGGACGACCGCGATGTCGGCATCTACCTGCGCTGGTTCACCACGATGTCGCCCGACGAGATCCTCGGACTCGAGGCGAACATGGCCGAACGCCCGGGTGCACGGGCCGCCCAGAAGGCGCTCGCGCTCGATGTCACTGCACGCACCCATGGCGCCGACACGGCCCGTCAGGTCGAGCGGGATTCCGCGGTGCTGTTCGATCCCGAACCGATCCGCGATCCCATGGTGCTCAAACGGCTATGGCGGAGCGTCGGCGGATTCTCGGTCGATCCGAGCGCCGCGTCGACAGGTACAGCGGCCGCCCTGGCCTCGGCAGGCGTGTTCGCCTCCAATGGCGAAGCGCGGCGAATGATCCAGAACGGCGGCCTCACCATCAACGGCGAACCCATCCGTGACCCGGCGGCGGCTATGCCCGCCCCGATCGACGGATCGTGGTGGGAGGTCCGGATCGGCAAGCGGCGACGCGAGATCGGCCGACTCGGCCCCTAGAATCGGGCGCCGTCAGCCGGCGTGACGGGCTCGGAGTGCCTCGATCACGAGGCGCGGTTCGATGCCGCGCTCGGCCAGCAGGACCATCGTGTGAAACAGCAGATCCGCAGCCTCACCGACGAGGGCCCGTGTCGTGGCTGACTGGTCCTGGCCAAGAGCCGCCGCAGCCGCGTCATCTTTGGCGGCTATGAGGACTTCGGTGGCCTCCTCGGCAACCTTGCGCGCCGCCGCGTCCACGCCGCCGTCGAGCAGAGACGCGGTGTAGGAACCTTCCGGCCGTTCGGCTCGGCGACGCTCGATGGTCTGCCAGAGCGTTTCGAGCCACGCGAAGTCCTGGGCATCCGGCCCCTCCGGCTGTTGCGGTTTCGCCACCCATGACGGCCCCTCCGCATGCTGCGGCCGCTCCATCCCTTCCGGCGCCCCCGCTGGATCGAAGCAACTCCGGGTGCCGAGATGGCACGTCGGACCGTGCGGCCGGACCGTGGCGAGGATCGCGTCGGCATCACAATCGAGATCCAGGCGCACGACGTGCAGGACATTCCCGCTCGTTTCGCCCTTGCGCCACAGCCGGCCTCTCGAGCGCGAATGGAAGTGCATCTCGCCAGAGGCAAGGGTTGCAGCGATTGCTTCCGCGTCGGCGTGCGCGACCATCAGGACGCGCCGGTCCGCCTCGTCCTGGACGACGACCGGTACCAGCCCATCACCGCCGAATCGCGGCTCGATGGTCGCGTGAGGTGAGGTCACGCCGCCACTCCTTCGGTTCGACGGACCGGGAGTCCAGCCGCGGACATGGCCCGTTTGACGTCTGCGATCGAGTGGATCCGGCGATGGAACACCGATGCGGCGAGGACGGCATCAGCACCTCCAAGTGTCACGGCGGCCACGAAGTCCGCCGGCCCGGCCGCACCACCGGACGCGATGACCGGCACGCTCACCTGGCCGGTGATGGCTCGGAGGAGCTCCGTGTCGTAGCCCGACTGCGTCCCGTCCTGGTCGATCGACGTGATCAGCAGCTCCCCGGCGCCCAACGCCGCGACGCGGATCGCCCACGCAACCGCATCCAGGCCAGTGACGTCCCGCCCGCCACGAACCATGACCTCCCAGCCTCCGTTCGAGAGCGACGTCCCGCTGACCCGGCGAGCATCAACGGCAACGACCAAGGCCTGACGCCCGAACGCCCGAGCACATTCGGTGATCAACTCGGGATTCGAGACCGCGGCGGTATTGAGGGCCACCTTGTCTGCGCCCGCTCGAAGGACCTGGCGCATGTCCTCCACGGTCCGAACCCCACCGCCGACGGTGAGCGGGATGAATGCACGGCGGGCCGTTCGCTCCACGACGTCCAGGAGCGTGCGACGTCCTTCCGGGGTGGCCGTGATGTCCAGAAAGACGAGCTCATCGGCCCCTTCAGCCGCGTAGCGCGCGGCGAGATCGGGAGGATCTCCCTCGTCCACGAGATCGACGAAGCGCATGCCCTTGACTACTCGCCCGTTCGCGACATCGAGGCACGGGATGACCCGTCGGCGCAGCACGTCAGTCGCCTCCCGACGTGCCGCCGGCGCCGATCGGGCTCCGTTCCGCGCCGGCACCAGCGGCCATCGCGGTGGCCCAACGGGTGAAGTTGCCAAGGATCCGAAGGCCCGTTCCGCCGCTCCGCTCCGGGTGGAACTGGACGCCCAGGACATTGCCCCGATCGACGGCGGACACGAACCGGGATCCGTGTTCGGTTTCGGCGAGGGTCACGGCATCGGCTCCGACTCCTTCCGGCCGCCCTGCATACGAGTGGACGAAGTACAGGTCGGCACCGTCGTCGATCCCGACAAACAGATGATGATCTCGCCGGCGTTCGACCTGGTTCCAGCCGATATGGGGTAGCGTCGGCGCGTCCTCGATCAGGACCGACCGCCCCGGGATGACCCCGAACGTGGCCGCGCCGTCCTCGTCACTGGCGTCGAACAGAAGCTGAAGTCCGAGGCAGATCCCGAGGTATGGGCGGCCGAGCGCGATCCAGCGAAGGAGTGGATCCACGAGATCGGCACGCGACAGGCGATCCATCGCCGGTCCGGCCGCACCAACACCGGGGACGACCACCGCCTCGGCGTCAACGAGATCCGCCGGGCTCGTTGCGACACGGACCTCCGCCCCAACGAAGGTCAACGCCTGTTCGATGCTGACGAGGTTGCCGGCACCGTAGTCGACAACGGCAACGCGCAGGCCGCCGCGCGGCTGCGTGACGCTCATCCGACCGAGCCCTTCGTCGAGGCAACGCCGATCCGGCGCGGATCGCGCGCACAGGCCGCCCGGAGGGCGCGCGCGAGTGCCTTGAAGGCTGCCTCGGCGAGGTGGTGATCGTTGCGCCCGGAGCCCTTCACGTGGAGCGTCGCGCCGGCGGTCCGTGCCAGCGCTTCGAGCGCGTGTTCGATCAGTTGGGTCGACAGCGCACCGATGCGATCCGCGCGAAACGGGAGATCGATCACGGCATACGGTCGGCCCCCGAGGTCGATCACGACCCTTGCGAGCGCCTCGTCCATCGGAACCGAGGCGTCGCCGAAGCGTTCGATCCCGGCTCGGTCACCGAGCGCGGCGGATAGGGCAGAACCCAGAACCAGCGCGACATCTTCGACCGTGTGGTGCTCGTCGACCTCGAGGTCCCCGTGCGCCTCGATCCGGATGTCGATCAGGGAGTGGTGGGCGAGCGACGTGAGCAGGTGGTCATAGAACCCGATGCCCGTCGCTACCTCGGCCGTGCCCTGCCCATCGAGCACTACCCGAACGGAGATGTCCGTTTCGCGAGTCCTGCGGCGGACGGCCGCCAGGCGCAGGCCCGACTCGATGACTTCAAGGTTTCCGAGGGGCGTGGTCACGCGGTTTCCTCCAGGTCGATGGCCGCAGCGGCAGCGACCAGGCGATCGTTCTCGGATTCGCTTCGAACGGTGATCCGGAGGCAATGCGCGAGTGGGTGCCCCGCACCGAACGTCCTCGGGACAAGACCGCGCGACAGCAACGCCTCGGCGACCGCGGCCGACAGGACATTGCTCCCAAATTCGACGAGCACGAAATTCGTGACCGAGGGGTGGACGGTCCATCCGATGCGTTCGAGCTCGGCAGTGAGGCGCGTCCGCTCGCGGGTTACGCGCTCGAGGTTCGCTCCAAGGATCTCGTCATCGAGCAGGGCCTCGGTCACGATATGGACCGACGGGACCGCAACGGAGCCGGGGGGCCGGTACGGGGCGAGCTTCGCGATCATCTCGGGGCGGGCAAGGGCGAAACCGACCCGCAGCCCGGCGAGCGCGTAGGCCTTGCTGGCGGTCCGGATCACAATCAAGCGCGGGTATGTTGCGCGCAGTCCAACCAATGATCGGCCCGCGAACTCCGCGTAGGCCTCATCGAGCACCACGATCGGCGGTTCCGTCGTGGTTTCGGCCGCGTCGGCCAGCAGGCCCGCAAGTAGCGCCTCGATGGATCCGAGCGGTTCCGGAAGTCCGGTGGGGTTGTTCGGGCTGCACAGCCAGACGACATTGGCCCCCCGGGCAGCGGCACGCACCGCCGGTCCATCCAGCGCGAAGCCATCTGCCGCATCGAGGCGTGGGACAGCCCGCACGGCAGCACCTCGCTGTTCCGTGTCAACCCGATACATCGCGTACGAGGGCGTCGGGATCACTGCCGTTCCGCCGGCGGGCAGGAACGCCTTGCCGATGAGATCGAGGATCTCGTCCGCACCCGCGCCCACGAGCACCTCATTGCGAGCGACGCCGTAGCGCGCGGCAGCCGCTTCGGAAAGCCGTCGGTAGTCCGACGGTGGGTATTCCGAGATCGCTCGCCCGAAGGTGTTCGCCGCGAGCAGGCGCACGGAC
>JAYWFP010000091.1:0-5386 GCA_043778745.1 Chloroflexota bacterium | reverse complement strand
ATGTGCTCGAACCGCTCCGGCTCAGCCCAGATCCGCCCCATCTCGGGCAGGGTGTAGCGCCCGATCATCGCGCGGCCCCTGCGACCGTTCGGGGCTCGGGCCGACTCGTCGCGTCGTGGGCCGGGGCGCTCGACGGCCGGGCAATGTCGGTCCGCCGTTGCGATCCGCGGAACGAGACCATGCCTGCTGCGGCCTCGGCTCGGTCCGCGGCCGTGGAGAGATCCGCGCCGCGCCCGACAACCGCAAGGACGCGGCCACCGTTGGTCAGGTACGTCCCGTCGGCGTCGCGTCGAGTGCCGGCGTGGAAGACAAGGTCGCCGCCATCGATGGCGCCGTCCAGCCCGCTGATCGCGTCACCCCGGCGAACGGCCTCCGGATATCCCGCGGCGGCAAGGACGATCGCCACGGCCGCTCCCGGAAACGTTGGCAGGACCGATCCACGAATGCCGGCGCTGTTCGCCCCGGCGCTCAGGCTCCGGCGGGCTGCGGCCAGGAGAAGCGGCCCGATCGGCGTGGCGAGTCTCGGCATGATCGCCTGGGTTTCCGGGTCTCCGAATCGGGCGTTGCATTCCAGCAGGACGGGTCCATCGGCGGTCAGGATGAGGCCGGCGTAGAGCGCGCCGATGAACGAATGGCCGCGACGCGCGAGTTCGGCGAGGATCGGGCGATGGAAGGCGGCGAGGAGCGCCTCGACTGCGTCATCATCGAGATCCGGGAGCGGTGAGTAGGCGCCCATGCCGCCCGTATTCGGGCCCGCGTCGCCATCGAGCAGTCGCTTGTGGTCACGAGCGGGCGGCAGGGCCAGGACATCGCGGCCGTCGCACAGCGCGATCAGACTTGCCTCGGGTCCGCGGAGCCGTTCCTCGACCACCACGAACGGTCCCTCGCCGGGTCCGTCCGGCACGAGCCGCTTGATCGCCGCAACGGCAATCTCGATGTCATCCGCGACGGTGACGCCCTTCCCGGCCGCCAGGCCATCGGCCTTGATCACGACCCCGCGGCCCTCGGCGGCGAGCTGGCGGGCGAAGTCAATGGCGGCATCCAGTCTGTCGAAGGATCCGAATCGCGGCATCCGAACACCCGCAGCCGCCGCGATGTCATGGCAGAACGCCTTCGAAGTCTCGATCCGGGCCGCTCCGCGGTCCGGGCCGAAGACCGCGAACCCGGCCCTACGCAGCTCGTCCGCAACACCAGCAGCGAGCGGTGCCTCAGGCCCGATGACCACGAGTTCCGCGGCCACCTGCCGCGCGGCGGCAAGCACGGACGGGCCGTCGAGCGGGTCCACGCCGGCGATCACCGAGACCCGTGCCTCGTTCTCCATTCCGGCGCTGCCGGGGGCCACGAAGACCGCGTTGATCCCGGGTTCCGAGGCCAGCTTCCAGGCGATCGCGTGCTCGCGACCACCCGCTCCGACAATCAGGACGCGCGTCGGCATGGTGGCGGTCACGTCGGCCCCGCGGCCCGGGCGCTGGTCACGAGAGCGCGACCCCCGCGCGGTGGCGCATGGGCCGCCAGGCCCGTTCGATCGTCTGGGTCCGCTCGGGACCCACGGACACGAGCACGATCGGCACGCCTGCCAGGTCCTCGAGCGCGGTCAGGTATCGGCGGGCATTCTCGGGCAGGTCGGCCAGCGAGCGGACCTCGTGGATCGGCTCCTCCCAGCCTGCGAAGTCCTCGTAGATCGGAACCGCATGCTCGATGGCCTTGGCGCTCGATGGCCAATGATCCAGCCGCCGACCATCGACCTCGTAGCCGACGCCCAGGCGCAGGGTCGGGAGCCCGGACAGGATGTCCAGCTTGTTGAGCATGATGCTGCTGACCGAATTGACGGCCACGGCATAGCGGAGCGGCACGGCATCGAACCAGCCGACGCGACGCGGTCGTCCGGTCGTTGTTCCGACCTCGTGACCGCGCTCGGCAATCCCGAGCCCGACCGCATCGTTGAGCTCCGTCGGAAACGGCCCACTTCCGACCCGGGTGGCGTACGCCTTCATGACACCCATGACCTCGTCCACCTGGAGGGGTCCGATCCCACCGCCGGTACAGGCACCACCGGCGACCGGATTGGATGACGTGACGTATGGATAGCTGCCGTGGTCGAGATCGAGGAGCGTGCCCTGGGCACCCTCGAGGAGGACGTGCTCACCCCTGGCGAGCGCCGCCTGAACGAGCCACGTCGCGTCGTCGATGTGCTCGGCCAGGCGCTCGCCCCATGCGGCTGCCTGGTCGACGAGGGCATCGACCGCGAAGGCCTCGGCCCCCATGCCACCCAGGAGCAGGTTCTTGTCCGGGAGGACCTGGGAGATGCGCGTCCGAAGGACCACTCGATCCAGCAGGTCCTCCATGCGCAGGCCGATGCGCCAGGCCCGGTCGCCGTAGGCCGGCCCGATCCCCCGCCCGGTCGTGCCCACCTTGGAACCGGCCAGCCGGGATTCATTGGCCCGGTCGAGGGCCACGTGATACGGCATGATCACGTGGGCGCTGCGACTGACCCGAACGCGAGACACGTCGATCCCCCTGCCGGTCAGCATGTCCAGCTCCGTGATCAGGGTTGCCGGATTCACGACCACCCCGGTCCCGATGACCGACGTGATGTGGGGATACAGGACGCCCGACGGCACGAGATGGAGCTTGAAGACCTCATCCCCCGTGACCACCGTGTGGCCGGCGTTGTCGCCGCCCTGATAGCGCACGACCATGGCGACCTGCTCGGCAAGGAAATCGGTGGTCTTGCCCTTGCCCTCGTCGCCCCACTGCAGGCCGACGATCACGGTCGCGGGCATGACATGAGACCTCCGCTGACACGGGATCCGACTTCCTGGACATGAAAAAGCCCCGTGCCGATCGGCTCGGGACCTGGATAGACCTCTCCCGTGGTGCGTCCGACTGCTCGGCGGGGCCACGGATCCTGGCCCCTCGACCGCCTCACGGGACGATCGATGCGCCCTCGTCGCGCGATCGCTGGACCTCCCTGCCCCGGTCGTCGTGACGTCCTGCTCGGGACCCGCGGAGTATACCCTGCGGATCCGTTTCCGGATCGGGCGCTCTGACTATCGGTGGCGTGGTCCCGGTACCTTCTGGTGCGTCCGTGCGACGGGTCCCCCGGGCTAGTCTCTGGCAATGCTTCTTGTCCGCGGCGTCTGGCCGATCCTGTCGGCCGCGATCATTCTCGCCTTCCTCATCGCGCCGAACCTCGTCGATCCGTTGCCGAAGGCGATCCTCGCCGCCACGGGCATCGTCGGCCTGACCGTCGCCGTCTCCCTCGCCTATGCCCAGTCCCGCATCAGGCCCCTTGCCCTGGCGGTCGAGCGACTGGCGAGTGGCGTCGGTACCATTTCCGTTCCGGTTCGACGTGATGTGCTCACGGGCCGCCTTGCGTTGGCGATCGCCGATGCGGCAACGCGTCTCGCGGCCGTCGGCACGCAGGCCGCCACCGACGAACTGACAGGGTTGCCGAACCGCGTGACCATCGCCGGAACGCTGTTCACCGAAGCCGAACGCTCAGTCCGCTACCGGCGCCCACTGGCCGTGATCTTCGCCGACATCGATCGCTTCAAGACGGTCAATGACACGTACGGTCATGGGGCCGGTGACATCGTCCTGCGCGGCTTCGCGGAGGCGCTCAAGAGACACCTCCGCAGTACCGACGTGGTCGGCCGTTACGGTGGCGAGGAATTCATGATCGTGCTGCCGGAGACGTCGGTTGACGACGCCGCCGTCCTCGCCAACAAGCTTCGACTCGATGTCGCCGCCATGCGCCATCGGATCGACGACAAGCAGGAGATCAGCGTGACCGCTTCGTTCGGGGTAACCGGCGGGGTTGGAGATCGCCTCCGCGTCGATACCCTCGTCCGTGAGGCGGACGCCGCCATGTACGCAGCGAAGGCCCTCGGGCGCGACCAGGTCTACGCCTATGCCGAGCCGGATGACGACACGACGGTCGTCAGCTCACCCATTTCGCCGGCCGGACGTCTGCGCGCCATGGAGCTTGGCCGCCAGGCCCACGGAGCGGCGGCCGAAGCACTCGCGGCGATCATCACGCCCCTGCCTCACTACCGTGGCCGTCCATCGGCCCTCATCGCAACGATCGTCTCGGCCCTGGCCCGGAGTCTCGAACTGCCGGCTCACGAGGTCGACAAGATCCGTGTCGCCGCCCTGCTCCACGATGTCGGCAAGGTCGGGATCCCGCAGGACATCCTCGAGAAGCCGTCGTCCCTTACACCGGCAGAGTGGCGATCCGTCGTCCAGCATCCGCGGATCGGACAGGTGATCCTGGAACAGGCCACGACCCTCCGTGACGCCGTGCCGATCATCCTTCATCACCACGAGCGGTTCGGCGGCGAAGGCTACCCGTACGGTCTGCGCGGCCAGGAGATTCCACTCGGCGCCCGGATCGTTGCGATTGCCGACGCCTACGACGCCATGATCCAGGACCGCCCGTACAAAAGCCGGATCTCGCACGAGGCTGCCGTCGAAGAGCTCAAGCGCCACGCCGGTACGCAGTTCGACCCCGAGCTCGTCCAGATCTTCTGCGACATCTTCGGGACCCGAGCACCGGTCGCCGACGAGGCGTCAGTCGGGTTCGCAACCGCGATCGACGGGCAGCGCACACAACGCGCCAACGCGGCCGCCGCGTCTCGGCATCGCGATAACGATCTGGCGCCGGCGGCTGAGACCGGCTGAACCAGCGTGCCTGGCGGACCGTGTTCGCCCGGCGCCATCCGGGCCCGTGGTCCGCAGGTCTGCCGGTCCACGCAGCGGGCTCCTCGTCTCTAGGGGATGACCGTCAGGACGACGTCGTTTCCGTCGCCGCCGATATAGCTAATCGTCGCATTCAAGCCACTGCCGAGGAAGTTCGAGATCGTCGCACCCTGGGCGAGACCGTTGAACGTTCCGCTGATGGCGCCAGCCGCCACCTTGTCGACGATCTGGTAGGTCTGGCCGACCGCGGGCGTGAACCCACCGATCGCGGTCAACGACAGCGTTACGGTGCTGCCGATGGTCACGGCTCCACTGGAGATGCGCTGCTGGTCGTAACCCGTCGCGACCGTGGTTCCGCCGATCTCGATGGCGAGTGTTGACCCAGCCGCGAACGTGAGTGCTCCGGTCGTAAGTCGCGCGGCCGAAGAGCCGGGCGCCAGCGTTCCGGTCACCGTAACGGTCCCGGCCATGGTTCCCGCCCCACCCAAGGTCGCGCCCGACGCAACGGTGGCAGCGCCCGCGCCCGTACTCCCGTCGACCAGCAGCCGGCCGGCGCCGATCGTCGTGACCCCGGTGTAGGTGTTGGCGCCCGATAGGGTGAGCGTGCCGGTACCGGACTTGGTCAGGGTGCCGGTGGTGGTGGCGATGATGCCGCCGATGGTCGTGTTGCCGGAACCGGTGACGG
>JAYWFP010000090.1:0-5404 GCA_043778745.1 Chloroflexota bacterium | reverse complement strand
GGCGTCAACATCTACGGGCACCTGTTCCTCGGGCGCTGGGGCGACCGTGCGATGTTCGCGTTCGTCGTCGACAAGCCCGAAATTGCCCGCCCGATCCTGGAGCGCAAGGGCTGACCTTACGAGCACGGCAGTGGATCACGTCGGGCCGGGGGAGGCCGGATGGACCGAAGCGGTTGGAGCGGGAGACGAGGGTCGAACTCGCGACATTCAGCTTGGAAGGCTGACGCTCTGCCAACTGAGCTACTCCCGCCCGGGCAGCGTCGCCGTGGCGACGGCGGTGCGAGCCTAGCATGGACCGAGCAGAGGTCCATTCCTGCTCCTGCTGCGCCTCGACGGCCAGGGATCGGTTGAGACCCGGTTCGAGTGCGATTCACTGCTAGATCGCTGACCCTCCGCCGATTCCAACCTGCTGATCCGGTCCAGGCTTGACGCCCGCGAGGCGGGCCGGGAGTATCAATTGATGCATGTCCTGCTCGTTGCTCTCGGGGGTGCCGCCGGTGCCGTGACTCGCTACGTCCTGGACGGCTGGATCAGCGATCGAGCGACCGGTGCGTTTCCGTGGGGAACCTTGCTCATCAACCTGTCGGGCTCTGCGCTCCTCGGCATCCTGTTCGCCCTGGCCATCGAGCGCGGCGTGCTGCCGTCGTCGGTGCGCGTACCCCTCATGATCGGGTTCCTCGGCGCCTATACGACCTTCTCGACCCTGATGCTCGAGAGCTGGCGACTCTGGGAGGACGGCGCCGTCAGCCTTGCCGCGATCAATGCGTTCGGATCGGTCGTCCTCGGGCTCGTCGCGATGTTCATCGGCCTCACGATCGGGAGGGCGCTCGCATGAAGATCGAGGGAACCGGGCTGCTTGCCCGCATCTACATCGGCGAATCGGATACCTGGCATGGCCGGCCACTATACGAGGCGATCGTCCATCTCCTCCGCGAGCGTGGTCTGGCCGGCGCAACGGTGCTGCGCGGGATCGAAGGGTTCGGCGCGAAGCAGCACCTCCACACCACACGCATCCTGCGACTTTCCGAGGATCTGCCCGTCCTGATCGAAGTCGTGGACGCCGAGGATAGAATCCGGGCGATCCTGCCCGAGCTCGACGGCATGGTCACCGGGGGCATGATCACGCTCGAGAAGGTCGAAGTCATCGCGTACCGGGGCGCCGGCGAGCGTGCCCCGAGCGCCTGACCGCCGATCTTCCCGCGCCTGAGCGTTCGCCGTCAACCCGGGCGCGTACGATGCACCCATGGTCGACCCGAACGCGCTGATCGAGACCATTCGCAACGCCGTCATTGGCGATGACGAAGCAGTCATGGGGCCCTACGGCCTGCGCCGCGTGACCTACGCCGACTACACCGCCTCTGGTCGTTCGCTCGAGTTCATCGAGGACTACATCAGGGCGGCGGTCCTGCCGCTGTATGCGAACACGCACACCGAATCGAGCGGCACGGGGCTTCAGACCTCGCGTTTCCGGGAAGAAGCGCGGGCCATCATTCGAGATGCGCTCGGCGGCAACGCAGACGACCACGCGATCATCTTCTGCGGTTCCGGGTCCACCGGCGCGATCAACAAGCTGGTCGATGTCCTCAACATTCGCCTGCCGGCCGACCTCAACGATCGCTACGATCTCCTGTCCGTGATCCCGGCGGCCGAGCGCCCGGTCGTGTTCATTGGCCCATACGAGCACCATTCGAACGAGTTGCCGTGGCGCGAATCCATTGCCGATGTCGTGACCATCCCCGAGGACGCCGACGGGCGGATCGACCTCGGCGCGCTCGAACGGGAACTGTCCCGCCATGAAGACCGCGGCCTGAAGATCGGCAGCTTCTCGGCGGCATCGAATGTCACCGGGATCATCAGCGACACGCGCGCGATCTCGGTCCTGCTCCATCGCTTCGGCGCCCGCTCGTTCTGGGACTTCGGGGCTGCCGCGCCCTACGTCGAGATCGAAATGGCGCCGCACCGTCCCGGTGACGATGCCGAGCTCGATTACAAGGATGCGGTGTTCATCAGCCCCCACAAGTTCATCGGCGGGCCAGGCACGCCCGGGGTCCTCGCCGCACGACGCGACCTGTTCAAGAACCGTGTGCCGACCGCGCCCGGCGGCGGGACCGTGGCCTATGTCAACCCGAGCGATCACGTATATCTCACGGACCCAGAGCATCGGGAAGAGGGCGGCACGCCGGCGATCGTGGAATCGATCCGGGCGGGCCTCGTGTTCCAACTCAAGGATGCCGTCGGGACCGATGCGATCCGGGAGCGCGAAGTGGCGTTCATCCGGCGCGCGATCGAGCGCTGGGAAGGCAATTCGAACATCGAGGTGCTCGGGTCGCACTCGCTGGATCGTCTTTCGATCGTCTCGTTCGTGATCCGCCACACCGGTCGATACCTCCACCACAACTTCGTGGTGGCCCTGCTGAATGACCTGTTCGGGATCCAGTCCCGCGGTGGTTGCTCGTGCGCCGGCCCGTACGGCCATCGCCTGCTCGGGATCGATCTTGAGACGTCCCACGAATTCGAGCGCGAGATCGAGCGGGGTTGCGAAGGCATCAAGCCCGGCTGGATCCGCGTGAACTTCAACTACTTCATCAGCGAAGCCGTGTTCGAGTTCATCCTCGCAGCCGTGGACCTGGTCGCAACCGATGGATGGCGGTTGTTGCCCGACTACCGATTTGAGCCGGCATCCGGGCTGTGGCGTCATCGCGGGGAACCACCCGAGGCCCCGCTCAGCCTTCGGGATGTCACGTACGACGAGAACGGTGTGATGCGCTTTGCGGCCCATCGCCACCAGGCACCGGAGGCAACCCTGTCCGGATATCTCGGCGAGGCTCGAAGACACATGCTGAATGGGAGCACTCCGGATCCCGAGCCCCTCGATCGAACGCTTGTCGGGCCGGACTTCGAATCCCTGCGCTGGTTCTGGCTACCTGAGGAGATCGGGGCCGAGGTCGCCGGAGCCTGATCGCCGAGGGACCGGATTGGTGCGCCCCACCCGGTGGTCCTGTGCAGTCTGGTACGGAAGGGTGATGGCCCACACCACACCCGCGGCCGATGATCGGTCACGTCGGACCTCAGAACCCGACGGTCCAGCATTCGCCCGCGTGACCGCCATGTCCAAGCGCCTACAACCGGCCAGCGCCACCCAGCCAGCCAGTGCGACGTCGCCTGTCGGCCAGTCGGTCGTGAGCGCGAAGCCCGGCGTCTTTCCTCCGATCGCCCAGTTCGCGCGGTCAGAGCAGGATCCGCATCGACGACGTATGCCGTGGCGCCGTTACGCCGGCCTCGTCAGACGGGATCCGCAGCTCCTGCTTGCGGCCTTCCTCGCTTTTCCCGTTGTTCTGATCGAGTTGATCGTTCAGGACGCCTCCACCCTCCAGATTCTTGCCGGCGGGGGCGGTTTCCTCGCTATTCAGGCATTCATGACGGGATCGAAGGCGCGCTCGTGGTCGACCGTCAGGCTGACGTTGTCACTTGCGTTTGTGGTCCTGGCCAATGTGCGGAGTGTCGGACCAGGGGTCGGCCCCGTAGCCGCCCTGTACATCCCGGTCGTGGCCATGGCCGCGGCGATCGGCACGCGTGGGACGCTGCTTGCCGCAGTCGCGGGGATGGTCGTCACGATCGCGCCGGCCATCCTGCCCGGTTTTGATTCAGATGCGCATCAGGAGGCGATGGCCATGTTGGCGGCGGAAATCGTGCTCGCCATCGGGAGCCGGCGCGTGGTGGCCTCGTTGGAACAGTCCGTCGAGCGGACGCAATTGGCTCACACCCAGGAGCGCCGCAGAACCCGTCAGCTCAATGCCGTGGAATCCGTGGGCCGGCTCGTGGCGCGCCAGGGCCCGCGCGAGGAAGTCCTGGGCGCAGTCATGGAGATCCTCGAAGGCACGTTCGGCTACCGATATCCGTCGGTATACCTGTGGGACGGCACGGCGCTCCAACTGGGGGCCCAACGGAACTACGCGAATCCCATCCAGACCTTTGACATCGCGATCGGTGTCATCGGGAGGGTCGCACGGACGCTGGAACCGGCGTTTGTTCCGGATATCAGTGTCGACAGCGACTACCAAGCGGCCGATCCGGCCGTCCACAGCGAAATCAGCGTTCCACTGGTCAGTGGCGCCACGCTTCTGGGTGTCCTCAATGTCGAATCGAACGCAACGCGACGACTCGATCAGGACGATTTCGCGACGATGCAGATCGTTGGAGACCGATTGTCGGCTGCCCTCGCCCTCGGTCACGAGCGGCTGAAGCTTGCTGATCGCGCCGACCTCCTGGTGCGCCTCACGGATCTGTCGGCCAGACTGAACGCCACCATCGAACCGGCCACAATCAATGATGTCGTCGCCTCGGGCGCGGCCAGCGTGATCGATGCCACCATGGTCGCGCTCATCCTCGCGGAGCCGGGTTCGGGGGATTTCCGGACCGCGAAGATCGTCGGCGGCGATGAATCACTGGTCGGAATTCGGGTCCTGCCCGGCGAGGGTGCCGCGGGACGGGCGATCGCGAGCGGACGGCTGGTGGTCGATGACCGGCTTGAGCGATCGCGATTTCCAAAAGCTGCCGAGGCGGCCGCAATTCCGGACGTTCTCGCCGCGATGTCCGTGCCGCTGACACGCGAGGGAAAGCCCTTCGGTGCGATTTCCTGGCTGCGGGCCGACGTCTCTCGGCCGTACTCGCCGGAGGAACAGGAGGTCGCCGGGCTGCTCGGCGTCCAGGTTTCACTCGCCATGGTGAACCAGAGCCTGCTGGCCCAGGCACAGACCGCCGCCGTGACCGACGCACTGACCGGGCTGCACAACCGACGGTTCTTCGACGCCACAATGGCGCAACTGATGGCAATGCGACTGCGCCAGACGGAGGATGAGCGCCAGCCACTGTCCGCGATCATGTTCGACCTCGACCATTTTGGATCCGTGAACAAGCTCCATGGACACCAGGTTGGCGATCACATCCTTCGGACGTTCGCGGACGTGCTCGGCGCGCGCGTCCGGGCGAGCGACCTTGTCGCCCGCTACGGCGGCGAGGAGTTCGTCGTACTCCTCCCAGGTGCAACGCGGGAACAGGCGACACGGCTTGCCGAAGAAGTCCGGACCGAGTTCGCGAAAAAGCGGACACGGGCTCCTTCCGGAGAAATGGTCAGCTGCACCGTGTCGGCGGGCTGCGCGGCCCTGTCACCGTCCCTGGCATTGGGTCCGATCCTCATCGAACATGCAGACGTTGCGCTCGCGATGGCCAAGGCCGCAGGTCGCGACCAGGTTGTCTCGGCCTGACACGTCGTTTTGCAAACGAGGTACGTTGTCCGGACACGGAGGCGCGAATCCATGGCCACGCAACCATCCGACCAGGACACCAGCGTCGTGGCCGGAATGGGCCGACCGCCAGAGCGAATCGCCCCGCGCGAGGGACAGGA
>JAYWFP010000089.1:0-5432 GCA_043778745.1 Chloroflexota bacterium | reverse complement strand
GGCACCGCCGAGGTCGATCGAGCCATGAACGCGCTCCGAATCCCAGTCAGCTGAGGCGGCCCACGCCATCGCCAGCGCCACGATGCCGATCGGTACGTTGACGTAGAAGACGTAGCGCCACGAGGCGGCAAGCGCGTCGTGCACCCCACCGTCCGCGAATCCCGCGGCCTCGAGCGCGGCAGCGGGATGGAAATTGGTGATGATCCAGGCCCCCACGAACGGCCCTGCGGCCATGCCGAGGAAGGTCAGCGCGCCGATGAAACCCAGGGCGCGCGGGCGGCCGTGGTCATCGAACAGATGGGAGGCCGCGGCGGTGCCGACCGGAACCAGGATGCCGCCGCCGATCGCCTGGACAACGCGCGCCGCGATGAGTTCCTCCAGGGATGCCGCGCGCCCGGCGAGAAGCGAGCCGAGGGTGAACACCGCAAGCCCGGCGAGGAACAGTCGTCGGGCGCCCCATTGATCGGCGAGGCGCCCGGCAAGCGGCATCGTGATGACATACGCGAGGAGGTACCCGTTGATGATCCACGAGGCCAGACGGAGCTGCGTCCAGGTGGCCAGGTCGGTGACGATGGACGGCAGGGCGACGGCCGTCACCATGAGTTCCAGACCGGCCAGGAATACGCCGCCGCCGAGGACAGTGAGCATGAGGAGGCGACTTCGTCGATCCATCGGCCGAGTGTAGGGGGCCCGGTGCACCCTGGTCGGCACAACCGCGACCGGGTGACCGGCGCCGACCGTCTATGGTGCGAACACGGATCTCGGCTTCCGCTACCTGTGCGTCGGCCGGCGCGATGTCTGGTGGGACAACGCCTTCGGGGCGGGCCTCCTGTACATGTACGCCCGGACATACAGCCCAACCCTGGGGCGCTTCCTCCAGCCCGATCCTCACCTCCGCCGTCCGGACCGGCGGCGTCAGCTCGACCACCACGTACACCGTGACCGCCCTGGATCAGACGATCGCCCAGGTCCGGCCCGACGGCTCGACCACCAAGTTCCCCTACGACCCGGCCGGCAACGCCGCGGATCGCTGCTACTGGAAGCCCGGGCTCGCCGTGGGCATCTGCCAGGTCGTCGGCACGCTCGGCTGGACCAACCCACCGGGCCAGAGCACCTCGACGGCCTATGATGCCCGGAACAGCCGGATCCAGCAGGTCGACGGCCTGACCAACGGGGTGACGACGTATGACCCCGACCACAACTACGCGCCCAAGGCGGTCTACCTCCCGACGGGCTCCGGGCGTGAGCTCCAGTCCCTCTCCGCCTACGACGTCCGCCACCGTCTCATCTCGATCACCCACCAGCTCTGCCTCGTCGCCGACGTCAACGCCCATACCTGCACCAGTACGACCGCCGCCGGCTCGGACACCTACGCCTATGACAACAACGACAACCGGACGAGGGTGGCCGAGGCCAACGGTGCCGCCAGCACGGATCGCTTCTACTGCTACGACGCCCGGGACCAGCTCATCTACCGCAACACCGGCACGGCCTGCTCCTCAACCGTCAAGGACGAGGCCTACGCGTACGACGACGCCGGCAACCGGACGAGCGCGCTCGTCGCCGCCTCCACCCGGACCTTCACCTACACCCCCGATGGCCAGCTCAGCGCCTGCGCCAACCCCGCCTGCACCATCACCTACGACACGACCGGCCGGACGGCCGCCTGGACCGAGCACGACGTTCCCACCAACACGGACATCGCCTGGTCCTATACGTACGACAGCGCCGGTCGCCTCACGTCAGCCTGCAAGGCCGCGTCGTGCAGCGGCACGGGCTTCGATCGCCTGGACTTCACTCTCTGGCAGGTCCAGGCCGATGGCGCGCTCATCCTGGCCGCATCGGTCACCTACGACACCTGGGGCCGACCGACCGTCAGCAGCGCCAACGGCATTCCCGGACTCCTCGACGACGCCAGCCGCGAGACCAAGGGGCTTGACGGGGCGCCGATATCAACGCATATTGATATAAACCTCCATTGATCCGACGCCTTGGATGGCGGCCGCCACAGATCGGAGTCTTTCCTGAGCCCTTCTCCTGCTCGTATCCGGTCCACGATCGCCGCGGTCGTTGACCAGCCCGAGGATCTCCGCGCCGTTCGATTGATTCACAAGACCCTGTCGGACGTGAATCGCCTGCGAATCGTGCGGCGGCTCGCGCAGGGTGAGGCGTCGGTCACCGAGCTCATCGACCACGTCGGGCTCAGCCAGCCGCTCGTCTCGTGGCATCTGGGCAAGCTGCGTCTGGCCGGTCTGGTCGAGACGCGCCGCGCCGGCCGAGAAACGGTCACGCGTCTGATCCCCGAGGCGTGGGATCGCTTTGCCACCTATGAACGGCGTGTCCTTGGTCTTGCCGCGATCCAGCATCGGACCGCGGCCTCGTGATCGGCTCGCTCGTGTCGGCCGGCCTGCGAACACGCGTCCGCGGCCTCGCCGAGCCCGTGGCACGCGGCTTCGGCCGCCTGGGCCTCACACCGAACCACCTGACGTTCATCGGCTTCGGAATCGCCGTGATCGCGTCGGTCGCCGCAGCCCAGCAGGCATGGCTGCTCGGCGGCGCCCTCGTCCTGTTCGGGGCCGTCTTTGATCTGTTCGATGGCGCACTGGCCCGAGCGACCAACCGGGTCACCAAGCTCGGAGCCTTCTACGACTCGGTCTTCGACCGCTGGGGCGAGGGTGTGATCTATGTCGGCATTGCTGCCGGATCGCTGGCTGCCGGGTTCAATCTCGGCGCGGTCCTCGCGACGGCTGCGCTGACCTCGGCCGTCATGGTCAGCTACACGCGG
The DNA here is from genome assembly GCA_043778745.1 of Chloroflexota bacterium. Classification (GTDB taxonomy): domain Bacteria; phylum Chloroflexota; class Limnocylindria; order Limnocylindrales; family CSP1-4; genus UBA5189. The sequence continues at coordinate 2,647 of JAYWFP010000089.1, read as the reverse complement.
GCCAAGTCGGAGAGCCTCGGCTTTACGCAAGGCTCCGGCATGGCGAACGTCGGACTGGCGCCTCGTGAGGCACGGATCGCGATCCTGACGGTCGGGCTTGTCATCCTCAGCGTCGTGGGTCCCGTCGGCCCGTGGGCATTCGAGACTCCCGTGAACTCGCCGTACTCGTTCGTCGGGCCGGACTTCTATCACCTCGGCGACATCGCCCTTTCGATCACCCTCGGCCTCATCACGATCCTCGCCACGGTCACCACCATTCAGCGCATCCTTCACGTTCGCGCCCAGGCTCGGGAGGGCTGACCGGGCGCCACGACCACCTTCGAATCGACCTCATCGACAACCACGCATTCAGGCCCATCGAGGAGCAGGAGCAAGCAGTGAGCAACAACAACGGCAAGAACGGCAGCAACGGGACCCGCGCCGGGACGTGGGCCGGATCCAAGCGCAAGGACGGCAAGATCCGCGTCGCCATCGTCGGCGTCGGGAACTGCGCCAGCAGCCTGGTCCAGGGCCGCTACTACTACGAGAACGCGAAGAAGGAGGACTTCGTCCCCGGGCTCATGCACGTCGAGCTCGGCGGCTACCACGTCCGCGACATCGAGTTCGTGGCCGCCTTTGACATCGACAAGAACAAGGTCGGCAAGGACCTCTCGGAGGCGATCTACACCAAGCCGAACAACACGATCGTCTTCCAGCAGGTCCAGAACCTCGGCGTCAAGGTCGACCGCGGGATGACCCACGACGGTCTGGGCAAGTACCTCAGCCAGATCATCGAGAAGGCGCCCGGGCCCACGGCCGACGTCGTCGGGATCCTCAAGGAGCGCGAGGTCGACGTCATGGTTTCGTACCTGCCCGTCGGCTCCGAGGAGGCGACGAAGTGGTACGTGGAGCAAGCCCTCCAAGCCGGCGTTGCGTTCGTAAACGCGATCCCCGTGTTCATCGGTCGCGAGCCGTACTGGCAGCGGCGATTCGCGGAGGCAGGCCTGCCGGTCATCGGCGACGACATCAAGAGCCAGGTCGGCGCCACGATCAGCCACCGTGTGCTGACTCGCCTGTTCATGGACCGGGGCGTTCGACTCGATCGCACCTACCAGCTGAACTTCGGCGGCAACACCGACTTCCTGAACATGCTCGAGCGCGAGCGCCTCGAGTCCAAGAAGATCAGCAAGACCAACGCCGTCACGTCCATGCTCGACTACGAGATGGACCCGGACGACGTCCACGTCGGCCCGAGCGACCACGTGCCGTGGCTCCTGGACCGCAAGTGGTGCTACATCCGAATGGAGGGCACGACCTTTGGCGACGTGCCGATCAACGCGGAGCTCAAGCTCGAGGTCTGGGACAGCCCCAACAGCGCGGGCGTCATCACCGACGCCATTCGCTGCCTGAAGCTGGGCCTGGATCGCGGGCTCAGCGGCACCCTCGTGGCACCGTCGAGCTACTTCATGAAGAGCCCACCGCAGCAGATCCACGACGACATCGCGTTCAACCGGGTCGAGGCCTTCATCAAGGGCGATGACAACGAGACGCTGGTCGGCACGGAAGTCCCTGCGGTCCGCAAGTTGCGGAAGATGGCCGGATCGATGGCGAAGGTCGCCGCCACCGCGGCGAAGTGACGGATCGGGAGCATCGGCTGGAGGCGCCACATCGGCGGCTCCAGCCCGGATCGCCCTTGTTCGAACGGGCGGTGGTGCTCGGCTACAAGGCGTTCGCCTGGCTGATCTCGCACCTCCCGCCCGCGCTGCCGCGCGTGGTCCTGGGGGGCGGGGCGCAGCTGTCGTACCTGCTGTGGCCGACGAAACGCCGCTGGTCCAACGCCAACTTCGGGCACGTCCTGGGTCTGTCGCCGCACGATCCTCGTGTGTGGCGCACGGCCCTGAAGGCGTACGGCTCGTACGGGCGCTATGTCGTCGAACTCGCGCGCCTGCCGAAACTCGCGCGGGAACACGCCGACCAGCTCGTCGCCGGGGCGAACCTGGACGGGATCCACGAAATCTGGGAGGCCTCCGAGGGCGGGCTCATCTTCACGTTCGGCCATGTCGGGAACGCGGAAGCGGCCGCGGCCGGTGTCGCTTCCCGTGGCTGGCCGATCAGCGTTGTCGCCGACGATTCCTCCTTTCCCGGGCTGTTCGAGGAATTCCGACAGACCCGCGAACAGTGGGGCGTCCATGTGGTTCCTTGGCGCAACCTGCGCGAGATCTACGGCATCCTGCGCGCCCGCGAGATGCTCGCGCTCCTCATCGACTGGGGATACCGTCCGGACGGGATCCCGGTTCGCCTGTTCGACGCATGGACGACCTTGCCGGCCGGCCCGGCGACGCTTGCGGCCAAGACCGGCTCCCGGATCCTGCCCATCACGATCCATCGAAATCCGGACGGGCGCACCTTTGCGATCAGCTGGGCGCCGCCGATCAGCGTGCCATCCAGCAGCCCCGCCGATCTCCAGCGCGCCACGCAGGCGATGGCCGATGCATTCGCCGCGTCCATCGCGCCGGACCCGACCCAGTGGTACACGTTCAAGCCGATCTGGCCCGCGGATCCGGCCGAGCGCGATGCGCTCGAGGCCCGCGCGGCGGCCATGACGAGCGTCGAGGCCGCATGACCGACCCGGCCGCCGCATCGCAGCCCGTGGCCACGGTTGGACAGC
>JAYWFP010000088.1:0-5437 GCA_043778745.1 Chloroflexota bacterium | reverse complement strand
GATGACCGGTCTGTGGCTGGCGTCCCTGGTCGTTCGGGACGCGTCGATCGTCGATCCGTTCTGGGGGATGGCCTTCATCGCGATCACGTGGACGCACTACGTCCGCGCGTGGCTGCTCCAGGGGCCCGCCTGCCTGCCTGACCAATGCGCCGATCCGTACCCACCCGCGACCGCCTTGATCGTGCCGGTGCTCGTCACGATCTGGGGCCTGCGGCTTTCGGTGCACCTCGCGCGCCGAAACATCGGCAAAGGCGAGGACTTCCGCTACGTCCGCATGCGGGAACGGTTTGGGACCAGGTTCCCCGTGATCAGCCTGTTCGTCGTCTTTCTCCTGCAGGCCGGGCTCGCGTGGGTCGTCGCCTTGCCGGCGCAGGTCGCGACCCAGACCCTGGAACTTGACCCATGGTCACCGCTCGCGGTGGCGGGCATGATCCTGTGGGCCGTCGGCCTGGCCTTCGAGACGATCGGGGACCACCAGCTTGCGACCTTCAAGCGCGATCCCGCCAACCGCGGCCGGGTGATGGATCGAGGTTTGTGGCGGTACACCCGCCACCCGAACTACTTCGGTGATTTCTGCGTGTGGTGGGGCATCTTTTTTATCGCCGCCTCGATCGGTGCCTGGTGGACCGTGGTCGGGCCGATCCTGATGTCGATCCTGCTCATCCGCGTGTCGGGGGCGGGGCTGCTGGAGAAGACCATCGGCGAACGGCGGCCCGGGTACGCGGACTACGTCCGAAGGACCAGCCGCTTCTTTCCGTCCCCCCCGCGCCCATGAACGAATCGATCCCGCAATTCGCGATTGAGGTCGATGCAGTCCGGCGCGTATACGCAGCGAAGCCGGCGCCCGTGGTCGCCCTCGAGGGTATCGACCTGCGGGTGGAACCAGGCGAGTTCTTCGGCCTCCTCGGCCCGAACGGCGCCGGCAAGACCACGCTCATCAAGATCCTCACGACGCTGCTGCTGCCCTCGTCGGGGCAGGCGCGCGTCTTCGGCTTCGATGTCGAGCGAGATACCAAGAAGATCCGCCGGATCATGAACATGGTCGCCGGGGGCGAGCAGTCCGGGTACGGGATTCTCACCGTCCGCGAGCAGCTCTGGATGTTCACCCAGTTCTACGGCCTGACCGGCGGCGACGGCTGGCGGCGCGTCGACGAACTCATCGAAGCGGTCGGGCTGGCCGAGCAGCGGCTCCAGCGGGTCAGCACGCTGTCGACCGGACAGCGCCAGAAGATGAACCTCGCCCGCGGGCTCCTCAACGATCCCTGGATCCTGTTCCTCGACGAGCCGACGCTCGGGCTGGACGTATCGGCCGCCAGGTCCCTGCGCGAGCTCATCGTCGACTGGAAGCGAGCGGTGCCGGGCCGGACGATCCTGATCACGACGCACTACATGGCCGAGGCAGACGAGCTGTGCGATCGCATCGCGATCGTGGATCGCGGTCGGATCCTGGCCATCGGGTCTCCGGAGGAGTTGAAGCGCCGCGTCCAACGAGAGTCGATTTTCCGGCTCGAGCTGGACCACCTCGTCGGTGGCGCGGCCGCGATCGCCAGGCTCCCCGGAGTCGTGAGCGCGAGTGAGGCCGCGGCCTCCCCGGATCCCGCGGGACGCCAGACCGTGGTCATGAACCTGATCCTCGAGGACGACGGCGTCCTCGGCCAGGTCGTCGGGGCCCTGGCCCGGACGGGATCTGAGATCCTCGGGCTGCGGAAGTCCGAACCCACACTCGAAGACGTCTTCGTGGAGCTCGTTGGCCGGGGATTTGCCGAATCTGACGTTGACGCACCGGACGTGTCGGGCTGATGGCCACCCGCATCGACTTCATCGGGCGTTCCGGCGCCGGTCCGCGTGAGGCTGCCGACTGGAGTCGTCGGCAGGAGCTGATGACGGACCTCCGTTCCGTCCGCGGACGTGCCTACCCCCGAATCGTCGGGCTCATGCGGGAGCCATCGTGGGTTCTGTTCGAGATTCTCCTGCCGTTCCTCTCGACCTCGGCGTTCGTGTTCGTCTACCGGGCAATCGGCGCGCCCCAGGCGTACGTCGGGTTCGTGGTCCTGGGTGGAGCGCTGACCGCGTTCTGGCTGAACGTGATCTGGATGATGGCAAACCAGCTGTGGTGGGAGAAGAGCCAGGGCAATCTCGAGCTCTATTTCGCCGCGCCGATGCACTTCATGTCGATCCTGTTCGGGATGGCCCTGGGCGGCATGTTCATGAGCTCGACCCGGGCGATCACCGTTCTGCTCATCGCAGGCACATTGTTCGAGGTCACCTTCTCCGTCGATCAGTGGGCGCTCCTGCTCAGCGTGTTCGTGTTGACCCTGGGTGCGCTGTACGGACTCGGCATGGTCCTGGCCAGCCTGTTCCTCGTCTGGGGCCGCGAGGCCTGGCACCTCGGTCAGATGCTCACCGAGCCGGTCTACTTCGTGTCCGGCCTGAACTTCCCCGTGGCGCGGCTCGGATTCCTGGGCGCCCTGTCGGTCGCGTTCATCCCGCTCGCCACCGGCCTCGACGCCATGCGCCAGCTCGTGTTCGCGGATGCCGCGTTTCCAGTCGGAACGCCGTCACCGCGGGTCGAGGTCGGGATCCTCGGGCTGATGACGGTCGTGTCGATCGCCGGTGCGCGCTGGATGCTGATCACGATGGAACGACGGGCACGGCGCGACGGCCGGCTGTCGGTGCGCTGGCAATGACCGCGGCCGCCACCCCGGCCCCGGGACCAGACCCATCGCGCAGCGCCGCCGCCGCACGCTTCGACTTCGCGAAGGCCGAGGGCCACGGGGTCCAGGATTTCCTCCGCACGTTCGCGGTCGCCGTTCGCCTCGGCTGGCAGCTCGAGGCCAACTGGACGGACCCATTCCTGTTCTTCATCTACTCCGTCGCCAAGCCAGTCAGTTCTGCGCTGATCCTCGTGGTAATGCTCGAGGTCATCGGCGGGCCCGCCGGGCGCGATTTCCGTCCGTTCGTGGTGGTCGGGAGCGCGCTCTGGGCCTTCGTGGTCAGTGGCATTGCCGGTCTCGCGTGGTCGATCCTCGAGGATCGGGAGCGGTATCGCGTTCTGAAGTACGTCTATGTGAGCCCGAGCGACTTCCTGACGGTCCTGATCGGCCGCGGCGTGGCCCGCCTTGGGGTCGGCCTCGCCGGCGCCATCATCACCCTCGTGGTCGGTGTGGTGGCTCTCGGTGTGCCCTTTGATCCCGCGACCGTGGACTGGCCACTCCTTGCCGCGGTGTTCGTCCTTGGCCTCGGCTCGATCATCGGTGTCGGCCTGCTCATGGCGGGAATCGTGATCCAGACACGGCAGGAATCGTGGAGTTATCCCGAGGCGTTCGCCGGGGCCGTGTTCCTCGTGGCCGGCGCCGTGTTCCCGCTCGGCGTCCTGCCCGCACCCGTCCAGATCATCGGCCTGATCACCCCGTTGAGCTGGTGGATCGCCGGCGTTCGACGGGCGCTGTTCGTGGATGGCCCGGGTTCGATCGGGGGCGAAGGGACGGTGTTCGCGAGCTTGTTCGGCCATCTCCAGCCCTCGCCGGGGGAGATCGTTCTCGCCTTGCTCGCCACGGGGGCCCTCGCTACACTCGGTGCTGTGGCCGTGTTCCGGATCAGCGACCGGCGCGCGAAGCAGGCAGGTCTGTACGATCGAACGACTGGCTCCTAGGGGGCCGCGACATGCCGCGTAGACCAGGGAGAATCGATGCGCATCTATGAGGGCAGTCCCCGCCAGGATTTCGAGGAGGTCCTCCGCTCGATCGGTGCGTACCTCGATCAGCGCGGGATGAAGGATGTGATCGTCATGGAGGCGCCGGACGGTTTCATCGTGCAGGGCCTGGCGCGCGTTGGGTCGTCGGCGAGCACATGGTCCGAAGCCATCGGCCAGATGACCAAGGAGACCATGACATTCCTGGACGAGGACATCGGGAAGTTCATGGACGAATCGGTCGCCCGACGCGGGACGGGGCCGCAGGCGGAGCTCCCGCCGCCAGGGCGATACGAGCACGCCTTCCGCGTGATCGGGCATTACGTCGACGAGCAGAAGCCCAAGGACATGTTCTTCTTCGAACAGGACGGGGCGTTTGTCCTGCGGCTGCACGTGGTCAGCCAGAGTAGCGACCACCATATGCTCGCGGAGTTCACCCGTGATGACGTCGAGGCGCTCATCGCCCGAGGGCCCACGTTCCGACTGCCACCCCGACCAACCGGCCAGCAGGACCATTGATCGCCCATCGCCGCAGCAAGGGGGGAAACAGCATGCGCGCACTCAAGACCGTCGCGGTCGCTCTGGGGGTGACCCTCGGCGCGCTCGTGGTCATTCCGCTCATCGTTCTCGCCGGGCTCTTCATCTGGCTGAAGCTGACCGAGGAAACGGACGAGGATTCGCTCGATCTTGACCAGGACGGCGCCTGATCGATCCGGACCACCCGCCCAACGCCACCAACGCGCCCGCCGGCCACCCGGCGGGCGTCGTTGTGTCCACGTCCCCGAGCAACCCGCCGTCGGGTCGCCGTCGGATCGACCGCGACTGGTGGTCCGGCCATCGCGCGGCCGAGCTCGGCGTGCTCGTCGTGGTCATCGCGTGGGCGGCGAACTTCATCGTGGTCAAGGGCGCCAATCGCGAGATCCCCCCGATTGCGTTCGCCTGGATCCGCTTCTCGCTGTCGGCAGTGCTGCTCCTCCTGCTGCTGCGCTGGCGAGAGGGGTCGATTGCGATGTCGCGCCGTGAGGTCCTCCCGATCCTCGGCCTCGGGGCCATCGGATTCGGTATGTACCAGATGCTCTGGAGCACCGCGCTTCAGTCGATCCCGGCCGGCGATTCGGCTTTCCTGATCGCCGCCACCCCGGTGTTCACGGCGCTCTTCGCGTCAATTGCCGGGTCCGACGTGCTCACCAGTCGGAAGCTCGTGGGCGCGCTCGTGTCGTTCGCCGGCGTAGGGATCGTGGTTGCAGGTGGTCCCGGACTCGGTCTTGGAGCGTCCCTTCTGGGCGATCTGCTCACGCTCATGGCGGCAGCCTGCTGGGCGATCTATTCCTCGTGGGGAGCGCCGGTCCTGGTGCGCCATTCGCCGCTCCGCACCACGGCCTGGGCGATGGTCGGCGGGAGCCTGGCGTTGATGCCGATCGGGGTCATCCAGGCCTTCGGAACGTCATGGGGCTCCGTCAGCGCAGGGGCGTGGGCCGGATTCGCCTACTCCACGCTCATCGCCGCCGGCGTGGCCAACGTGGTCGTGTTCCACGCCATCAAGCTCCTCGGCCCGACCCGGATCACCGGCCTCCAGTTCCTGGTCCCGTTCATTGCCGTGCTGCTGGGCGCCGCGTTCCTCAGCGAGGCGATCCAGCCTGCGCAATTGGCCGGCGGAGCCGTGATCATCGCGGGCGTCGCGATCACCCGCGCCATCCGATTGCCGTTTCGAACCCGGGGCGTCGCGGTACGTCGCTCGCGCTGAGC
>JAYWFP010000087.1:0-5451 GCA_043778745.1 Chloroflexota bacterium | reverse complement strand
GGATTCGAACCCGCGGTGCTTTCGCACACCGCTTTTCGAGAGCGGCACCATCAACCACTCGGACACCTCTCCGCGCGAGAGAATAGCAGAGGGGTCGCGCCGGCCCGCCGCTACCGGACGATCATCGCCTGCGCGCCGGCCCGACCGGCCCGCCCGCTACCGGACGATCCGCCCGCGCGGCCGCCCGACCGGCCCGCGCGTTACCGGACGATCATGGTCTGGAGCAGCTCTTCGGCCTCATCGCGCCGAATCCCGCTTACCACCTTCAGTTTGCGCTCGAGACCGGCGTGATCCGCGAGTTGCACCACACTCCCGGCGGCTCCCTCTCGAACATCGGGCGCCGCGAAGACGAGGGCCTCGACATCGCTCGTCAGCATCGCGCCGACGCACATGGCGCAGGGCTCGACGGTGGCGAAGATCGTCACATCCCGGAGCCTCGGCGTGCCCAGGCGTCGAGCGGCTTCCCGAAGGGCCTGAATCACCGCGTGGGCGGTGGGGTCGTTCGTCTCGACGACACGCTCGTGACCGCGCGCGACCATAGCCTCATCCATGACGGCGACGGCCGCGTGCGGTCGCTCGCCGCGCGAGATGGCGGTCCGCGCCTCGGCCAGTGCCTCGCCCATGTAGAGCTCGTAGTTCATGGGTCCGATCATACGCGGCCGCTCGGCGTCGAGGGAACCGGCGCGGGACCGACCTGGGCCGGCGGCTGCAACCGATGCACCACCGTCATGGATCCGCCGTCGGGGATAGCATTCCAGTAGATGAGACGACCACAGCGCATCGGGATCCTGACCGGCGGCGGCGACGTTCCGGGCCTCAACTCCGTGATCAAGAGCGTCACCTATCGAGCTACCGGTCTCGGCGCCGAAGTGATCGGCATCCGACGTGGCTGGGAGGGGCTGACCCACGTCCGGCCGGGAGCCGAACTCGATCCGGAGTACCTGCGGCGGCTCGATCGAACGAACACGCGGGCGATTGACCGGACGGGCGGCACCATCCTGCACACATCGCGCACGAACCCCGCGAAGATGCAGGCCAGAGCGCTGCCCGCGTGGCTCGACCCGGCCCGAGCCGCGAAGATGCAGATTGGCGAGGATCTGTTCGATCTCACGCCGCTCGTCACGGAGCATCTCTACGATCTCGGCATCGACATCCTGGTGGCCATCGGGGGTGACGACACCCTGTCCTTCGCGCGGATCCTGGCGGGGCACGGTGTGCCGCTCGTGGCGATCCCGAAGACCATGGACAACGACGCGCCCGGGACCGAATACTGCATCGGCTTTTCGTCCGCGATCACCCGCGCGAAGGAGCTCATCGATCGCCAGCGGACGACGCTCGGCAGTCACGAGCGGATCGGCGTGTTCCGGATCTTCGGGCGCGATGCAGGGTTTTCGGCCCTGTTCGCTGCGTACGTAACATCCGCCCGGTGCGTGATTCCCGAGGTGCGCTATGACATCGAGCAGCTCGCGGCGGTCATGGCCGAGGATCACCGCTCGTCACTGAGCCGCTACGCGATCGTGGTGACCGCCGAAGGTGCGATCTGGGAAGGGGCCGACATTCCGGACTTCGGACCCGCCGACGCGTTCGGACATCGTCACAAGGCGAATGTCGGGGAGGCGCTGGCCAGCGAATTGACGGCTCGGACTGGCATTGAATCGCTGGCGATCGAGCTCACCTACGACCTGCGATCCGGACAGCCCGATGCCCTCGACCAGATCGTCGCTTCGACCTTTGCGAACGTGGCCATGGATCTGGTCGCCGACGGGATCTTCGGGCAGATGGTCGCGATCCGGGACGGAAAATACGCGCATGTCGACCTCGGAACGACCGGGGTCGCCGCCCGCCGCGTGGACGTCGAGACGATGTACAACCTCGAGCGCTTCCGACCGCGATATGACGGCCGGCTCGGATCGCCGATGCTCCTGGTCGGCCTCGCCTGACCGGACGGACGGCCGAATTGGTCCGGGCCTAGCTGTGATTCTCAGGGACGTTGTTGACAGGGACGTCCCAGAAGCTGATCGACGTGGCTGATCAGACCGAGCCCGTCCACGCTCGGCCGGCCATCCGAATCGACCGATGGCATGCATGGCTACGCTCGTACGCCGTGATCCTGATCAACCAGGCCGATCGTGGCGGGCCAGCACCCGATCGCGGCGGCCAGCACCCGATCGCGGCGGGCCATAGACCGATCCGACCAGGGCGCAACGCGCGGCAGCGGCGGTTGACAACAACCTGTGTGGGAAGCACAGCTAGCCCTCGAGTCCGGACAGCTCGCGGATCGCCCGTGCGACCGCCGACATGTCGTCGTCAGCGTGACCCTTGCCGATGAGCCCGGCCTCGATCTGCTCGCACAGCGCCGAGATCGGGAGCGAGGCACCGGTTTCGCGAGCGAGTTGCAGGGCGATCCCGAGGTCCTTGCGATGCAGCGCGACCTTGAATCCGAGCGGATAGTCGTTCTCGAGCATCCGCCCGCTGCGATTGGCGAGGACCCACGACTGGGCCGCGCCGCCGGACAGGGCTCCGACCACCTGCTCGACGTCCAGTCCGGCCTTGATGGCGAGAACGATACCCTCGGCAACGCCGAGATAGGTGCCCGCGAGGATCACCTGGTTGACGGCCTTCACCGCCTGCCCGGAGCCGATCGGACCGACCAGGGTGATGGTGGTCCCCATGGCCTGGAGCGCCGGCCGAGCCCGTTCGAGATCAGCCGCATCGCCCCCGACGAAGATCGTCAGTGTGCCCTTCTTCGCGCCTTCGCTGCCGCCAGAAACGGGTGCATCGAGCATCGCGACGCCCCGGTCTGCCAGTCGGGCGGCGAAGTCGCGCGTGGCAGAAGGCGAGATCGTGGACATGTCGATGACGAGTGCCCCGTTCTCGGCACCGGCAGCGACGCCTTGGGGACCGAACAGCACGGCCTCGACGTCGAGCGTATCGGACACGATCGTGACGACGATGTCCGACGCCGCGGCAACGGCGGCTGGGCTCTCGCCGAGGACGACCCCGAGTTCTCCCAGGTCGGCCGCCCGCCCCGGCGTGCGATTCCAGGCCGTGACCGGGAAGCCCGCACGAGCCACGTTGGCCGCCATGGCTCCACCCATCGTCCCGAGTCCGACGAAACCGACGCGCATGCCGTCCTCCAGTGGTATCAGGTCCGCGATCCTACCGCGCGAGCCGGGAGATCGATCAATCGACGCCGGCGAGGATGAGAAATGGTCCCCAACGAGGGCCGCCAATAAGCAGGCGCTCGGGCCCGAACGGACCGTTCCCGACGATGCTCAGCACGAACCCGGCCTCCCTGACCCGTGTCGGGGCGTCCGGACCTACGATCAGATACAGGACTGTGAACCCCTCGCCGTGGCGCGCGAGGGCCGCCGCGAGCCGGCCCTCGGTGAATGGCTCGAGGAGGACGATCTCGCGATCATTCGCTATCCGAATCGGGCGCGCCGACGCGCCGAGGAGTTCGTCCTGTGCGTCCTCGTGGCTGTGGCGGTCACACCGTTCGGCCGATCCTGGGGCTTCGGCCACGACCCCGAACGATGAGGCTGCACGGTCCAGCTCAACGGTCGCCCAGCCTCCGACCTCGCGTCGGGGCCCGACGAGCGCGCGCACCCGCACGAGCGAATCCCCCAGCGCAGCGGAGCCGAGGAGTTCGACCTCGTCGATCGTCACGCGGGATTCTCATCCGTCGGCAGGTCCAGATCGGCCTGCTGGTCCGGCCCAGGGATCATGTCGTTCATGTAGGCATCGAGCGCCGCCCGCAGGCCGACGTCCCGCCCGGCGCGCTCAGAGCGCAGCCATTTCGTCTCGAGCACATCGCAGTAGGCCTGGATCGTGTCCCCTGTCTGACCGGTCACGGTTCGAAGACGCTCGAGGGCCGGCCCCAGGACTTCGCGATTCCAGCGCTCCGCCGCCTCCACCAGCGTCAACGAGCGACGCTCGGCCCGCTCGAGCCAGGCGCCGTACTCACGGAGGTCGTTGAGCAGCAGTCGCGCCTGGCCCTCGAGGGCGCGCCGACCGGTGAGTCGCTCGAGCTCGTTGGCATGGAATCGACGATTGGTCACGGCGACCTTCATGCGAACCCCGCCGCCGTCACCCGGGACCAACTGGATCTCGTCCACGGCAAACCCGAGATCGTTCAGGCGGCGGACTCGCTGGGCCGTCGCGAACCGCTCATCACCGCCGACCTCGGGCTCCGCGGTGAGTTCATCCCACAGGACCTGGTAGCGATCACGAACCGTTTCGGCCGCCGCGAGGGCGTCATCGAACAGGTCGGTCCGTTCCTGGTGGGCGGCAAGATCGGCGAATCCGAATGCGACGTTCTCGACGAGTACATCGAGGTCGTAGTTGCGCTGACCATCAGACAGGGAGGGGTGCTGTTCCCCGGTTTCCGCATCGACGAGATAGGCTTGGACCTTATCCCCGTCGCGCCGAAAGAGCGTGTTGGCAAGGGAGCAGTCGCCCCAGTACACGCCGCCGCGATGGAGTTCGACCAGAAGCCCGGACATGGCGTGCAGGAGTTGGTCCCGGAGATACCCGGGGCCAGGCGGAACGCGCGACAGCAGGCGGCGATATTGCAGAGAGTTGGGCAGATATCGGGTCACGAGAATGGCGTTGTACCCGTCCAGCGCTGCTGCCACGCCAAGCGGCGTGACCGCGGGCAGGGCCGCATCCTCGAGGTGTCGAAGGATCGCGTACTCACGGACCGCAACCTCGGCCGGCTCTTCCTTCAGGGCCACCAGGCCGCGCCCGGTCTTGAGGAAACGCACCAGGTGCCGCGACGGGCCCACCGGCAGCTCGCGAAACAACAGCGTCTCACCGGCCCACGCGTCCAGTGGGAGCTCCCACGGCAGGGCGAGGAGCTCCGCGTCCGGATCGCGCAGGCGAAGTCGGGGGAAGGCAGCTGTCATCGTCTTCCAGCGTACCGCGATAGGCATCTGTGACCGGTTGTCCCATGGAGGGGTCCGGTTGCGGAACGGCTTCAGCGAGCCGAAACAAGCTGAGGACGAAGGAATGGCGCGCCCGGCGGGACTCGAACCCACGACCTTCAGGTCCGCAACCTGACGCTCTATCCGCTGAGCTACGGGCGCTTGTGATGCCGACGGAGATTTCTGGCGGAGAGGGGGGGATTCGAACCCCCGATGGGTGTAACCCCATAACGGTTTAGCAAACCGCCGCACTAGGCCTCTATGCGACCTCTCCATCGACCACGGCGGGCGATAGGCTACCACGGCCCCCGGCCGGTTGACATCGACTATGGCCTCCGCTACCGTCGCTCGACCGAGATGAAGCGCTTCTATTGGTTTACCGACCCGGCATGATCGTTCCCGGCCATTGAGGCCGGGCGCACGCGTCGTGCCGGGCGAAGCAGAGGTGCAGACCTCTGCTTTTTTGTTTCCGGTCCGGCCGTCCACAGGAAGGACGCTTGATGTTCGTCGTCATGGCCCGCACCGC
>JAYWFP010000086.1:0-5453 GCA_043778745.1 Chloroflexota bacterium | reverse complement strand
GATGGCCGTCCCGAGTTGAAGGCTTGTCGAGGACAGGAGCACGAACAGGATCGGCCGGGAGATCATCGCCGGCTCAGCTCAGGTCCAGCAGGGCACGGATCTCGTGCGCGGCTCGCTCGACGACGTCCGGCTCCCGTCCCAGCGCGACCCGGAGGAAATGCTCGCCCTCGCTGGGCTTCGCCCACCACATTGGGCGGCCTGGGACGGCGTGGACATCCCGGCGCAGGAGACCGCCCCACAAGCGGGTGCTGGACAGGCCCGGTGCCAGCCGAATCAGGGCAACGCTGACCCGGGCACCATCGGCAACGACTTCGCCGTTCGCGCAGCCTGCGAGGGTCGCTTCAAGGATGCCGCGATTTGTGGCCAATCGGGCGTGGATCCGGTCAAGACCGCCACTTCCCATGTCCTTGGCGAACTCCTCGACCACCGCCGCCGCAAATGGCGGAGCCATCAGCAGGAGGTCGGACGAGGCCTCAGGGATGCCGAGCGTTGAGTTCGCGCCAAACGCCATGAACCCGAGGCGTACACCGCCGAGTGGCCACAGTTTCCCGGTGTCCTCGATGACGGCGTAATCCACGCCGGTCGCGTCGAGAAGCGCGTACATGTCGTACTGGGCCCGGGTATCAAACGCGCGGAAACACGCGTCGATGGCCAGCACGACGTCACGAGCCGCACAAGTCTGGGCGAGGTGCTGCAACTGATCCGGAGTCATGATGGTGCCCGTCGGATTGTTCGGGATCGCAATGTACAGAGCCCCGACATCGTCAAGCCCGGACAGCGGATCTCGACGTCGCAACCGAGCCTCGGTGATCGGCACGACGCGCAGGCCCCGGCCACGGAGCAGCGCTGGGAGGATGTCGAGTGTCGGATGGATGACCCCGACCGAAGCAGGTCGATTCGTGAGGCAGCGGCCCAGGATGTCGATCGCGACGCTGGCTGAGTAGTAACTGATCACCCGTCCGGTCCCGACGGGCGCAGTCGTCTGTCCCAGAGCGTCAAAGAAGGCTCGCTGTGCCCTGCCCTCGATGACCGGGTATGGCGTGCGAAGCGCGACCGTCAGGAGTTGGGGGAACCGATCGACGATTGCCTGCTGGGATGGGGTGAATCCGAAACTCGGGTAACCCTCGGCGACGTTCGTCGCGGTCTCGCTGAATGCGTGGGCCATCGAGCCCGTCGCGCCGCTCATCTCATCCTCGTTCCCTGACTGGACCGCGAGCTGGCGGTACGTAGTCTTGAAGATTCGTGATTATGCCCCATGGGAATCCCTGCCCGTTCGTCATGCAGAGCCCGGCGCCCGCCCTTTGGACTCGCCCTTCGGTGGAGTGAAGGCGAGGTCGCGGGCTCGACGCATGACCGCTTCGAACATCGCCACCGTCAGGCGCCCGGTGAAGGTGTTCTGCTGACTCGGGTGATAGGAACCGACGAGCGTCCTCGCTCCGATCCTGACCTCGGCGCCGTGGCCGAATCTCGGCTTCGGGGTGGGGAGGTCGGCACCCGCCGCGGCAAAGGCTCGGAAGGCCGCGTCCCAGCCGAACTGGCCGAGGGCAAGGACCACACGCACCTCGTCGAGCAGCGCCATCTCACGATGGAGGAACGGAGCGCAGTTGTCGCGCTCGTCGATCGTCGGCTTGTTCGCGGGCGGGGCGCACCGGACGGCCGCGACGATGCGCACCCCGGTCAGCGTCAGCCCGTCGTCGGCACGGCGGCTGGAGGCGCGGTCAGCCAGCCCGATCGTGTGCAGCGCCGACCACAGGAAATCGCCGGATGCATCGCCGGTGAAGACGCGCCCGGTCCGGTTGGCGCCGTGGGCAGCGGGCGCGAGACCGATGATCAGCAGCCATGCGGCCGGATCGCCGAACCCGGGCGCGGGCCGGCCCCAGTACGTCTCGTCCCGGAACCGGGCCACCTTCTCGCGCGCCACCTGCTCCCGCCACTCCACGAGCCGCGGGCAGAGCCGGCATTCGATGATCTCAGCGCGCAACGCGCCGAGCGCCGCATCACGTTCAGGACCGCGGCCAAGCGCGCCGCCTGCCGGGGGCCCGCAATCAGGCTCGTCGTTCACTTGAGCAGCAGCCGATCAAGCCGACGCGACGTGATCCACAGGCCGATGACGCCCATCACGATCAAGTACGCGACGTGGAACAGCATCTCGGGCCCGACGACGCCCACCGTGAAGCCCCGGATGAGTGCAACGCCCTGGTACAGCGGCGTCCACGAAACGATCCCCCGGATCGCCTCCGGATACGTCTCGATGGGATAGAAGGTCGCCGAGAACAGGAACATCGGCAGGACGATGATGTTGATCAGGTCGAAGTCCTGAGGCGTCCGCATGAACGAGGTCGCGGCCATTCCCACCGCGCCGGCAGCGAACCCGAGCAGCAGCGCAGCCGGGAGCGCGAGGATCGCGAGCGGTGAGGCGACCAGGCCGAGCATCCAGATGACGGCCAAGAACCCGATCGCGTAGAGACCGCCCCGGATGAGCGCCCAGACGATCTCGCCGGCAGCCACATCCCGAACCGACAGGGGCGTGGCGAGGATCGATGCAAACGTCCGGTTGTAGTTGAGCTTGAAGAAGAAGTTGAACGTTGCCTCGTTGACGGCACCGTTCATCGCGCCGGTGGCGAGCAGGGCGGGGGCGACGAACATCGCGTACGGGATGGGCGCGCCGCTCGGGCCCGTGACATCCCCGATCAACCGACCCAGCCCGAAGCCGATGCCGACGAGGTAGAACAGCGGCTCGAAGAACCCGGACACAATGATCGTCCAGGTCCGTCGGTACACGAACAGATTGCGTTCGATGAGATGCCACGCGCGGGGCACCCGGGTCGCCGGGCGCACGCCTTCGATCGATGTGGCACTCATGCCGTCGACCTGCGCGTCAGGCGGAGAGTCATGCGGCGAGCTTCCGCCGCACGTTCCGGACGAACAGCGCACCGCCGACACCGACCAGGGCGAGGAGCACGGACACGTGGATCAGTGCCCCCGCCGGGTCCTCGAGCAGCGTCCCGAGCATCGCGCCGCGCGTCAGCTCCACGCCGTGCCAGAGCGGCGAAATCCAGGCAATCGGCTGGATCGACGAGGGCAGGCTGTCGAGCGGGAAGAAGGTGCCGCTGAACAGGAACAGCGGCGTGATCACCCAACGAAAGATCGCGCTGAAGGCATTTGGGTTCCGCCGCGTGGCCATGAACGCGCCCATCCCGCCGGCGAAGGCAAGGCCGGTCAGGACCGCGGCCGGGATCGCCAACAACGCCAGCGGCGACTTGACGGCACCGAAGAACGCGCTCACGAGCAGGAACACGCTCGACACGAGCGCGAGGCGGAACGCGATCCAGAGCATCGTTCCGACGGCCACGGCTCGAGGCCCGATCGGGGTTGCGTACATCGCATGGAAGATCCGGCGCCAGACGAGGCCGATCATCACCGGGAACGTCGACTCGAAGATCGCGACCTGCATCGCCGAGCCGGCCAGCAAGCCCGGCGCGAGGAAATGGATGTACGGGACCCCACCGAACGCGTCGTGGCTCCGAGCGTTCACATAACTGCCAAGGCCCATCCCCATGGCCAGCAGGAACAGCGTCGGGTTCACGAACGAGGTGAAGATCGATCCGCGGTACGACCGCCGGTACTGATAGAGCCGGTGCTCGAACACGCGGCCGGCGGCGGCGAGCGCCGTCGGCGGCGCAGGGCGGGCGCTGGTCGACAGCTCCTCGTGCGGAAGGGAGGTCACGGCGGACCCTCAGTCGACCAGGGTCCGGCCGGTCAGCCGGAGGAAGACGTCCTCGAGCGTGGACCGGCGGACGAGGACGGTCTCGGGCCGCAGCCCGCGTTCATGGACCGCGATGGCCACGGCCTCGCCGTCGTTCGCATAGAGGAGCAATCGGTCCGGCAGGTGCTCGATTCGATCGGCCAGGCCCTCGAGCTGGTCCGCAAGCGTCTCCTGCACGCCGATCGGGAAGCGCAGTTCCGCGACCTCCCTCGTGCTGTACTGCTCGATCAGGGCACGGGGTGAGCCTTCGGCGACGATCTTCGCCTTGTCCATCACGACCAGCCGATCGCACAGCTGCTCCGCCTCATCCATGTAATGCGTCGTGAGGACGAGGGTTACGCCGCGCTGCTTGAGCCGATACAGGCGATCCCAGAGCAGATGCCGGGCCTGCGGATCGAGGCCTGTCGTCGGCTCATCGAGGAGCAGCATGTCCGGTTCGTTGATCAGGGCCCGGGCAATCGTGAGGCGTCGTTTCATGCCACCGCTGAGCGGCTCGACGCGGCTGTCACGCCGTTCAGTGAGCTGCGCAAAGTCGAGGAGTTCGTCTGCGCGGCGCCCGCATTCAGCACGGCTCAGCCCGAAGTACCGGCCGTAGATCACGAGGTTCTCGCGGACGGTCAGCTCCTCGTCGAGCGTGTCCGCCTGCGGGACGACACCCAGCCGGCCCCGGATCTCTGGTCCCTGCGTCTCCGGGTCCATGCCGAGCACGCTGAGCGTGCCGCCGCTGGCCGGTGACGTGCAGCCGATCATCCGCATGGTCGACGTCTTGCCGGCGCCGTTCGGCCCGAGGAACCCGAACGCCTCGCCCGGGGCAACATCGAAATCGACCGCATCAACCGCCGTGAACGTCCCGAACCGCTTCGTCAGGCCTCGGGCGCGAATGAGTGGCGGGGACGTGGTCTCATCGGGCATGGGCAGGATGCTATCGCGCGCCGGGGCGACTCGGGGCGGGCGCACGGCACGGGACCGCAGCACCCGAGAATCAGAAGGCCCGGTCAGGCGAGACCCCACGGGCCCGCGGCACCCGAGAATCAGAAGACCCGGGCACGCGCCCGGGTCTTCGTGTCGTTTCGGAGAATCGGGCCCTTGGGGCCGCGGCGGCGCCCTCGCGCTGCTAGACCTCCTTGAACTCACCCTCGACGGTTTCCTCGCCGTCGGCCGCGCCGGCGGAGCCCGTGCCGTTGGCCTCGTCGGAACCGGCACCGGCCGAGCCCGCACCACCCTGGCCCGTGGGATCGAACCCACCGCTCTCGTCGGCAGCCGAAGCCGCCTGATAAGCGGCGGTACCAACACGGGACAACGTCTCGGCGAGGGCCTCAGCACCGGCCTTGACCGCGTCGAGGTCGTCGCCCTTGAGCAATTCACGCAGCGACGCGACCTTCGTCTCCACGTCGGCTCGGTCTTCGGACGAGACCTTGTCGCCGAGGTCCTTGAGCGTCTTGTCGGCCTGGTAGGTCAGTTGCTCCGCCTGGTTCCGGGTCTCCACGTCCTCGCGACGCTTCTTGTCCTCCTCAGCATGCTCCTGCGCATCGCGGACCATCTGGTCCACCGCCGCCTTGTCGAGCATGGACGAGGCCGTGATCCGGACCTGCTGCTCCTTGCCGGTCGCCCGGTCCTTGGCCTTGACGTCGAGGATGCCGTTGGCATCGATGTCGAACGTCACCTCGACCTGCGGAATGCCGCGCGG
>JAYWFP010000085.1:0-5487 GCA_043778745.1 Chloroflexota bacterium | reverse complement strand
GGCCCGAAGCAACAATCAGGACCCCGCCAGCCTGGCGGGCTGTGGCCGCGAGCCTGCTGGCCGGTGGCATCGGCGTCGGCTTCATCGGGGCATCAAGTTCGCTCGATCGCTGGATCGTTGGAGGGTTTGCGTCCGTCCTGGTGATCGGACTGGCCCCGATCCTGATCGGAAGTCGACGACCGCCGGTTTCCGTGCCGGCAAACGAGCCGCCAGGTGCCGAGAGCCTCCCGACGATCCTCGTCCTGATTGCCGGCCGAAACGAGGCGGCGGTCCTGCCGGAGCTCATCGGCGATCTCGCCAGACAGGACCATCGAAGCCGTGATGGGATCGCACGTTTCGCCGTCGTGGTCGTGGATGATCGTTCCATCGACGGTACCGGCGAGGCAATCGCGGCGGCCGCCATGGACCACGGGATTGCCGAGCTCGTCACGATTCTTCGCCGGGACGAGGCCGGCTCGGCAGATGGCAAAGGTGCGGCCCTGGCCAGCGCGCGGCCGGAGGGCGCGGATGCCGACGTGATCGCCGTCCTCGACGCCGACGCCCGTATCGGTCCGACCTACCTCCGGACGGCGGCTCGCTATGTGGCTGCGGGTGTCCCGGCCCTCACGGCAAGGCGACGCACCCTGCAGGCGGATCGATCCCTCCTGGCCATGATCCAGGCCGATGAGCAGACCCAGGACGGCGAGCTCCAGTGCGGCCGATGGGCATCGGGTGGATGCTCGGAATTCCGCGGCAACGGCATGGTCATTCGGCGCGACCTGCTGGCCGCCGTTGGTGGCATACCGGCGGCCAGCCTGACGGAGGATCTGGACCTGTCGACGCTCCTGGCCGCAGAATGTGGAGTGACAGTGGGCTGGGCACTCGATCTCGAGGCCTGGGAAGCGGCCGTTCCGACATGGCGCGGCCTGTGGCGGCAACGGTTGCGCTGGAGCGAGGGAGCGATCCGGCGGTTCCTCGCCTACACGCCACGCGTACTCAGCAGCCCACGACTCGACTTCCGCGCGCGCTGGGACTTCGCGGCCTACGCTGCCCAACTCGCGGCCCCGCCCCTCATCCTTGGCGCGATCGGCGGCGCGGTCGCCTTCCGGAATCCTGGGTTCCCGATCGGTCTCGTTGCAAGCTACCTCGTCGCGGGAGGAATTCTCGCATTCGATGCCCTCCGGTGGGAGACGGACCGGTCAGGGACGCCGCTGCGATTGGCGTTCCGCCTCACAAGGTCGGGGCGCGTGGCAATGTTCAGCCTCGGATGGCTTCTCGCGGTGAACGGCGCCCTGTGGCGGCTCGCGGCCCGTCGCGGCACGGTTCGGTTCGACAAGACGGCCCGGGCCGGACCGGCGGAGTCCGGCGGAGCCGAGATCGCCGCGATCGGCGAATCGAGGACCCGGTGAAAACCGTCGCCGTGATCTTCACCGGCGGAACGATCAGCATGCGTCACGACCCTGTCCTCGGCGGGAATGTGCCATCGCTCGACAGCGCGGCGATCCTTGCCCAGACGCCGGGTCTCGATGCGATAGCCGAGGTCCACGCGATCGACCTGGGCCGAACTCCGGCGAGCCACTTCACGTTCGCGCAGCTGTTCGAGATCGGGGCCTCGATCCGGACCGCGCAGGCCGACCCGGGGATCGACGGGGTGGTCGTGGTGCAGGGAACCGACGTTCTCGAGGAGACGGCATTCTTGTGGGACCTGATTCTCGACAGTTCGAAGCCCGTGGTGGTCACGGGAGCGATGCGATCCGCTTCTGAACCGGGCTATGAGGGTCCGCAGAACCTCCGCGATGCGGTCCGCACGGCTTCGTCGGACGAGTTCAGGGGTGCCGGTGTCATCGTCTGCATGGCCGGTTCGATTCACGCTGCTGATGACGTCACCAAGACGCATGCCTCGAATCTCGATACCTTCCAGAGCCTCAACGACGGCCCGCTCGCGACGGTCGGAGCGGACGGGATCACGACGATTCGTCAGCGCGGAGCGCGGCGCTTCGTGCGCAGCGATGCGGCGGCGGACGACGTCCGCCTGGTGACAGCCCATGTCGCAATGGACGGCTCGATCATCGAGGCGCTGGCGTCAATCGGCGTCGCGGGACTCGTGGTCGAGGCAACCGGAGCCGGCAACACCTCCGCCGCCGTCCTCAACGCCGCCCGGCCGCTCATGGACTCGGGGATCCCGGTTGTCCTGGCCACCCGCTGCGCAGCCGGGGCGGCCGGCGGGGGGTACGCGTTTCCCGGTGGCGGTGCGACATGGCTGCGCGCGGGCGCGATGCTGCCCGGTACGCTGAGCGGCCCGAAGGCTAGGATCGCCTTGGCCCTCGGCCTCGGCGCCGGTCTCACCGGCGCCCAGCTTCGGGATCTGCTCAGAGGACAGGATGGGGAGGCCTGACATGCCGCTCGACATGCTCGTGACCGGCCGCATTGCCACCTTCGCGGGGCCGACCGGGTACGCCTGGGTCGAGGCGATCGGGATCCGGGACGGCCGAGTTGCGTTCGCGGGCAGCGCGGTTGATCTGGAAACCCGCGCCGATCCGCACACGGTCCGCCTCGATCTCGAACCGGGGGAGATCGCGATCCCGGCCTTGACCGATGCCCATGCGCATTTTCTGGACGCCGCGCTGGCAACCGAACACGTCGATCTCACCGCGGCGCAAACCCTCGAGGACGGACTGGACCTCCTGGTCACGGCGAATCACTTGTTGCCCGACGGAGCGTGGCTGCAGGGTGGGGGATGGGACCAGCGCCGATGGGGTCGTTGGCCGACGGCTGCGGATCTGGATCGGGCGGTTCCCGGGCGTCGAGCCGCGCTCTGGTCGTTCGACCATCACGCGGTCTGGGGAAGCGGGGCGGCGATCGCCCAGGCGGGTCTTGACGCCAGGACTGTTGATCCGGTCGGAGGGATCATCCGGCGGGCGGCTGACAGGTCTCCGGAGGGCGTTGTCCTCGAGAACGCATGCGTTTTGATCATGGGTTGCGTTCCGGCGCCGGACGAGGCAACCCTGACTCGCACGCTCCAGCGTTTCGGCCGGCAGATGCTCGCGCTCGGCCTGGTGGGCGTGCACGATCCGGGCAACGTCTCGCCCGACGTTGAGCTTCTGGCCTTCGATGCCTACGCGCGCCTCGCTGACTCGGGCGACCTGCCGGTACGTGTCCACGCAAGCCTTCGGCCCGAGAGCCTGGAACGTGCGATCGAGCGAGGGATTCGGAGTGGCGCCCTGATTGGGGAGGATCCGGATGGGCGGGCACGTGTCGGATGGCTGAAGCTCTTCGCTGACGGCACCCTCGGGTCACGCACGGCGGCGCTCCTGGAGCCCCGTGAGGGATCGACCGATGTCGGCGTGTTCCGGCAGGGCCCAGAGGAACTCGCCCGCCTGGTCGCTCGGGCCGCCGACGCGGGTATCGCCAGCCAGATACATGCGATCGGGGATGCCGCGGTCCGTGCAGCGCTCGACGCCCTCGCGCCATCCGCGGCGTCGGCCCCGTTGATGCCGCGCCTGGAGCACGTGCAGCTCGTCAACCCGGCGGATCGGAACCGGTTCGCCATCCACGGGATTGCGGCATCGGTCCAACCCATCCACCTGCGCGAGGATGCGGACTCGGCGCGCAGCGACTGGGGATCCCGGGCCGAGACCTGGGGCTACACGTGGCGGACGCTCGCCGATCATGGGGCCACGCTCGCATTCGGGACCGATGCCCCGGTCGAGCCGGTGGATCCGTGGCCGGGCATAGCGATGGCCGTCCTTCGCCGCGACCCATCCTGGGGCGCTGACGCCGAGCCATTCGGACCCCATGAGGCGCTCGAAGTGGAGGCTGCCCTACGCGCGGCCTCCCTCGGCCCTGCGGAGACCACGCGCGAGGTAGACCGGGGGCGCTTGACTCAGGGATCGAGGGCCGATCTCATCGTTCTGCCCGCCGCGCCACGGGAGCCGGACCAGCCGGGACTGTCGTTCGCCACCGTTCGTCCACGTGTCGTTGTCATGGACGGCAAGGTCGTTCTCGAGATCTAGGCGCTGGCCGTAATGGCCGTGGCAGCCTCGTTGAACAGGCCATTGAGAATTCGCGAAGTGGACGGGAACGCGTGGATCGTGTCGGCGAGGACATCGAGATCGATCCCCGCCCTGATCGCGAGGACACACTCATGGATCGCCGCCGAGGCATCCGGGCAAGCCATCGCCGCCCCGACCAAGGTGCGACTGACCCGATCGACCACGATCGTGACATGCCCCAGCCCGGCTTCGATCAAATAGCCCTTCGCCGTCCTGGGGAAGTCGGCCACGAATTCGACCGCATCGAGGCCCCGCTCAAGAGCCTCATCAAGGGTCAGGCCGACCGATGCGGCTTCGGGATCCATGTAGGTCGCTCGTGGGAGCGCTCGATAGTCGGGCCGAATGGAATCGCCGAGCGCCATACGGACGGCAAGCTCCCCCTGGTAGTGGGCCTGGTGGGTGTGGAGCTCGGGTCCGGCCGGATCGCCGATCAGCCACAGCCCATGTGCGAGACGAAGTCGGCCATCGCGAGCAAATGGGGTCCGGCCACTGGCGTCGATCCCGTATGCCTCGAGGCCCATGTCCGATAGATCCGTCACGCGACCAACCGCGAGGAGCACCTCGTGCCCGTCGGCATGGGTACCGTCGGACAGGTCAATCCGGTGCGCTCCATCGGTCCCGCCACCGACATGGGCCGCTGTTGCACGGACGTTCAGGCGGACATCCACGCCGTCACGGACGAGCGCCGCAAGGATGACCTCGGAGTTGCGAGGATGGTCGGTCGGCGCGAGTCGCGGACCGGACTGGACGATGATGGTCGGGACGCCGAACCGCGCATAGACTTGGGCGAGTTCGGCGCCGGTCGGGCCACCACCGAGAACCAGGAGCGAACGCGGCAATTCCCGCGCGAGCGTCGCCTGCTCGTTGGTCCACGTGTCGATGGCCTCGAGTCCGGGGATCGTCGGGCGACGCGATTCGGACCCGGTGGCCACGACGACATGTGTCGCGAACAACCGATGGGTAGCCCCGTCATGCGAAACCTCGACGACCCCGCGCGCTGCGATGCGCCCCGTCCCACGCCAGATGGTGGCACCGGCATCCCGGAGGGAGCGCACATGGGACGCGTCATCGGGTTCGGGTGACCGCGCTGCGCGATTCACCATGTAGTCGCGCCGTTCGGATGCCCGAGCCCAGGAATAGCGGTCGGCGTTGGCAGCATGTTCCGCCGCTGCATGCAGCAGCGCCTTGGACGGCACACATCCGATATGCGGGCAACTGCCGCCGAACCAGCGTCGATCGACGATCGAGACGGTGGCTCCTCGTATCAACGCCATGTGCGCGGCCGCCTCGCCGGCCGGACCGGCCCCGATGATCACGAAGTCGTTGGGACGCTCAACCATGGGTCGCTCCGTTCACGGTGCTTGCCGACCGTCCCGCTGCCGGCGTGATTCGAAGGCGAGGACGGCGGCCGCAACCGACACATTCAGGCTATCGGCAGTTCCCGCCATGGGGATCC
>JAYWFP010000084.1:0-5507 GCA_043778745.1 Chloroflexota bacterium | reverse complement strand
CTGAAGCGCATCAGCAAGCCCGGCCTGCGTGTCTACGCGGGCAAGACCGACATCCCGCGCGTGCTGGGTGGGCTCGGCATCGTCATCGTCAGTACCAGCCAGGGGATCATGACCGGCGCGCAGGCCCGCAAGGCCGAGCTCGGCGGCGAAGTCCTCGCGTACGTCTGGTAGCCAAGACATGTCACGAATTGGTCGCCTTCCCGTCCCCGTGCCGTCCGGTGTCGATGTCGTCATCGACGGCCAGAGCGTCACGGTGAATGGCCCGAAGGGCACGCTCCATCGGGCGCTGCACGCGGACATGCTGATCAGCCGGGGGGACGGGACGATCCTGGTCTCCCGGCCGACCGAGCAGAAGACCCACAAGCAGCTGCATGGCCTGACCCGGACGCTGGTCAACAACATGGTCGTCGGCGTGACGACGGGGTACCGCAAGAGCCTCGAGATCACCGGTGTCGGCTATCGTGCGGTGCTGGTTGGGCGCAAGCTCCAGCTCAGCCTCGGATACAGCCATCTCGTCGAGATCGATCCGCCGGAAGGCGTCAGCTTCGAGCTCGAAACACCAACGAAGCTCGCCGTGGTGGGCATCGACAAGGAACTCGTCGGGCAGGTGGCGGCCAAGGTCCGCGCCAGCCGCAAGCCTGAGCCCTACAAGGGCAAGGGCGTGCGCTACGCCGGCGAGGTGATCCGCCGCAAGGCCGGCAAGGCCGGCAAGGTCGGCGGCAAGAAGTAGACATCAGAGGACGATAGGTATGACGCAGGTCGCCAGCCGCGGCGCCGCACGACGCAAGCGCCATGAGCGGATTCGCCTCCATCTGGAGGGGGGTCCGGCGCGGCCGCGTCTTGCGGTCTTCCGCAGCCTCAACCACATCTACGCTCAGGTCATTGACGACACAATGGGCACGACACTCGCCGCGGCATCGTCCCTCGAGCAGGAGCTGCGCTCCAGCAACGGGAACAAGTCGCAGGACGCTGCCGCCGTCGGTCGCGTCCTCGCCAACCGAGCGAAGACGGCGGGTGTTGAGCGCGTCGTCTTCGATCGTGGCGGCTATCGATATCACGGGCGCGTTAAATCGCTCGCCGAAGCGGCCCGCGAGGCCGGACTCGACTTCTAAGGAGCTGACGTGGCACGTATCGACCCCAACAAGCTGGCGCTCGAAGAGCGCGTCGTCCAGATCAACCGTGTAGCCAAGGTCGTCAAGGGCGGTCGACGCTTCAGTTTCAGCGCGGTCATCGTCGTCGGTGACGGCGCCGGACACGTCGGTGTCGGGCTGGGCAAGGCCGGTGAGGTCCCGGAGTCGATCCGCAAGGGCGTCGAGGATGCCAAGAAGAACCTCATCCGGATCCCGATGGTCGGAACGACCATCCCGCACGAGGTTCGTGTGGAGTTCGGGGCGAGCAGCGTGCTTCTCAAGCCGGCATCACAGGGCACGGGCGTCATCGCCGGTGGTTCCGTCCGCGCCGTCGTTGAGTCGGCCGGCATCCGGGACATCCTGTCGAAGGTCCATGGCTCGACCAATCCCGTCAACGTCACCCGCGCCACGATGGAGGCCCTCCGGAGCCTGCACTCGGCCGAGGAGCTCGGTGCCCGACGCGGTGTGGTGCTCAGAAGCCGGATCGCCGGCCAGCCCGCCGGGGAGGTCAATCGTGGCCGGTAGTCTCAGGATCACCCAGATCAGGAGCACGATCGGGCATATCGCCCGCAACCGGGCCACCATCAAGGCGCTCGGTCTCCATGGGATCGGCAGCAGCGTCGAGGTCGTGGACAATGAAGCGACCCGAGGGATGGCCCGCCAGGTCCGGTTCCTCGTGACCGTCGAGGACGTCGCTTCGACAGGCCGCGTCGCCCGCGCTGGCGACGCCGAGGAGAAGGCATGAAGCTCCACGATCTCCGGCCTGCGCCGGGTTCGCACAAGAAAAAGACGCGCGTCGGACGCGGTATTGCGGGGGGCAAGGGCAAGACAGCCGGCCGCGGCACCAAGGGCCAGAAGGCTCGAGCCGGCGGCAAGATCCCGGCGTGGTTCGAAGGCGGTCAGACGCCGCTCCACGTCCGGATCCCGAAGCTGCGCGGCTTCCGTAACCCGTTCAAGATCGAGTACGAGATCGTGAACGTCGGCGGAATCGCCCACCTCATCGAGACGGGCGTTCTCGAGTCCGGGGACATGCCGGGCGCCAGGAAGTCCAAGACAGCACCAGCGCCGATCACCGTCAACCAGGAGATCCTGCGCGCGTCCGGCCTCGTTCGTAACCTCAACAAGCCGATGAAGGTCCTCGGCCACGGCGATCTCTCGGTCGCCATCTTCCTCGTTGCGGACGCGGTCAGTGCTTCGGCTCGGACCAAGATCGAAGCCGCCGGAGGGACGGTGTCCCTGCTCGAGGTTCCGACCCGCCCGTTGCAGGCCCTTGGCCTGACCGATGAGGCCGAAGGTGCCACACCCGAAGCCAAGCCCGAAGCCACACCCGAAGCCAAGCCCCGAGCCAGGAAGGCGGCGGCTGCCGCAGCGGTCGCCGATGCCGGAGGGGCCGACGAGGCTCCTGCCAACGACTCGCCGGCCGAACTGAACTCGGCCAGCGGGACCGAGACGGACGTGGCCGAGGCTTCGGCGGACGACGACCGGGCGAGCGACGCGACGGACGCCTGACCGTGTTTGAGTCCCTGCTCAACGCCTTCCGTGCGCCGGACATCCGGCGCCGTCTGCTATTCGTCCTCGGGATCCTGATCGTCTATCGGCTGCTTGCCCAGGTCCCGCTTCCGGGCGTCGATCGCGCGCAACTCGCCGCCTTCTTCGAGAAGAACCCGGCCTTCGGGATCATTGACCTGTTCGCGGGTGGTGGGCTGTCCCAACTGTCGGTCGTCGGGCTGGCGATGAACCCGTACATCAACGCGTCGATCATCATGCAGTTGATGCAGGGCGTCATCCCGTCTCTCCAGGCCCTGAGTCGGGAAGGCGAGTACGGCCGCCAGAAGCTGAACCAGTACACCCGCTACCTGACCATCCCGATGGCATTCCTGCAGGCGTTCGGCATCCTGTCGGCCCTCAACGCCGACGGAATCATCGTTGGCGGTTTCGGACTGGGCAACGCGATGTCGTGGGTCCAGATGGTGTCCATGGTCGCCGGCGCCGTGGTCCTCATGTGGCTCGGCGAACTGATCACCGAGAAGGGGATCGGAAACGGCATCAGCTTCATCATCTTTGCCGGCATCGTGAGCCGCGCGCCAGCGGCGGTATCAGGCCTGCTGGGTAGTGGCAACCAGATCCGCGACATCGTGCTGTTTGCGCTCCTTGCCGTGGTTGCCGTCGCGGTCATCATCTACATTCAGGAAGGCCAGCGACGCATTCCGGTCCAATACGCGAGTCGCGTGCGCGGCCGTCGGATGTACCAGGGCGGCCAGACGTTCCTGCCGCTGCGGGTCAATCTGGCCGGCGTGATCCCGATCATCTTCGCCGTCTCGATCCTGCAGTTCCCGGCGCAGTTGGCGCTGTACTTCTCGTATTCGACCGTCCAGGGGGTGAAGGATGTGGCGACCGCAATTGCCGGCTTCCTGTCGTCCACGACGCCCCAGTACGCGATCATGTACTTCCTGCTGACCATTGGATTCACGTACTTCTACACCGCTTTCACGTTCAAGCCGGACGAGACTGCCGAGCAGCTTCGAAAGAACGGCGGGTTCATCCCCGGTATTCGACCGGGGCGCCCGACCCAGGATTACCTCGCTCGCGTCGTATCGCGGATCACCATTGCCGGTGCTCTGTTCCTCGGGACCGTCGCGGTTGCGCCCGTTCTGGCCGGCGTGCTCGACCCGTCGCTGCAGGGCTTCGCCCTGGGCGGAACCGGGCTCCTGATCGTCGTCTCGGTCGTCGTCGAGACGATGAAGCAGATCGAGGCTCAGCTCATGATGCGGAACTACGAGGGCTTCATCCGGTGATCATCGTCGTGCTTCTCGGCGCCCCCGGCGCTGGGAAAGGCACGCAGGCGGCTCTCCTCCGGGACCGTCTCGGGATCCCGCACATTGCGACCGGCGACCTCTTTCGGGCCGCGATCCGTGCCGCGACGCCGGTCGGGCTGGAAGCCAAGAGCTATATCGATGCCGGACAACTGGTGCCTGATGACGTGACGATCCGGATGCTCGAAGAGCGTTTGCGGCACCGCGACGCGGCGGATGGTGCGATCCTCGACGGCTTTCCTCGAACGGCCGTCCAGGCCGCCGCCCTGGACGAATTCCTCGGCGCGCTTGGCACGGCCGTGAGCGCTGCCCTGCTCATCGATGTCCCTCCGGAAGACCTCGTCGGGCGCCTGTCGGGCCGGCGAGTCTGCGAGGCAGCCGGTCACCTGTTTCATCTGAACCTCAATCCGCCGCGAGTCCCGGGCATCTGCGACGTGGACGGATCGCCCCTCATCCAGCGCGCCGATGACACGCCGGAGACGATCCGGGCTCGCCTGAGCGGTACCCTCGACGACCTTTCCGACGTGGAGACGCACTACCGTCACACGTCGGCGCTCCGGATCGTTGATGGGCGGCGGCCGATCCGCGACGTCGCCGCCGGACTCCTCGCGGCACTCGGTTTCGGCGATGTCGATCCGGCCGCCGCCGGCTCGGACTGACCGGACATGGTGTCCCGCAAGTCGCAGCGCGAGATCGACAAGATGCGGCGTGCCGGGCGCGTGGTGGCCGAAGTCCTGGCGCTCGTTGAATCGGAACTGAAACCGGGCGTGTCCACGGGCCATCTGGATCGTCTCGCCGAGCAGCACATCCGGGCCGCCGGTGCCGTTCCATCGTTCAAGGGATACCTCGGCGGGGGTAAATACGGCCGTGGCCCGAGCGCCTTTCCGGCAAGTACGTGCATCTCGCTCGATGCCGAGGTTGTTCACGGGATTCCGGGCGATCGCGTGATCCGGGATGGCCAGATCGTGTCCATCGACGTCGGTGTCATCCTCGATGGCTGGCACGGCGATGCGGCTCGGACATTTATCGTCGGCGAAGCCGCGACGGAGATCCAGGACTTGGTTGCCGCTACCAGACTGGCCATGATGGCCGGCATCGCCGCGGCCGTTCCCGGTGCGCGCGTCGGTGACATCTCGGCGGCGGTCGAGGACGTAGGCCGGAGGGCGGGCTACGGGATCGTCCGCCAGTTCGTCGGGCACGGGATCGGCACCGAGATGCACCAGGATCCACAAATCCCGAACTACCGAACAGGCTATCGGGGGATGGAGCTCCAGGCCGGGATGTGCCTGGCCATCGAGCCGATGTTCACGCTGGGCGGGGACGATGTCGAAGTGCTGGCGGACCATTGGACGGTGGTGACCGCTGACGGCTCTCTTGCAGCCCATTTCGAGCACACGATCGCGATTACGGAGCAGGGTCCCCAGATCCTCACGACCATCTGAACCAGGGTTGCCCGGTGAGGCTTGTTTCTGATATGCTGCACGTTCGTGTGTCGGCCCGCCGGGCCGGCACTCGTCGTGAGAAAGGGACACAACCCCGCCCGTGGCCAAGCGAGACGCGATCG
>JAYWFP010000083.1:0-5563 GCA_043778745.1 Chloroflexota bacterium | reverse complement strand
CCGATTCGGTGAGCTACGAGCGGGTCCTCAACGTGCCCGCGCGGTCAATCGGGGACAAGACCATCGAGGTGATCCGGGCCGCGGCGGCTCGCGAGAACCTGCCGTACTGGATGGCGCTGGAGCTCGCTGCGGACGGCGGGGTCCCGGAGCTGGCAGGACGAGCAAAGGCGGCAATCGCCGACTTCGTCGGCCTCGTCCGACGCCTCCGCACGCGGGTCGGATCCCTGGCCTTGCCGGAACTCGTCGATGAGGTGCTCGAGCGATCCGGCTATCGCGCGATGCTCGCGGACGGTACCGAAGAGGGCGAGGAGCGCTGGGCCAACCTCCTCGAACTGCGCGAGGTCACGACCCGCTACGACGACCTCTCGCCCGACGATGCCCTCGATCGACTGCTCGAGGAGACGGCACTCGTCGCCGACCAGGATTCCTACGAAGCCGATGCGGACAAGCTCTCGCTGATCACGATGCACGCGGCCAAGGGCCTTGAGTTCCCGGTGGTGTTCATTGCCGGCATGGAGGAAGGCCTCTTCCCGACGAGCCGCGCAATCGAGGCGGAGTCCGGGTTCAATCCGAACCCGGCCGGGATGGAGGAAGAACGCCGACTGGCGTATGTCGGCATGACGCGGGCCAAGCAACGACTCTATCTATCGCATGCGTGGCAGCGGGTGACGCGGCGTGGGCCGGGGGGCTGGATGGCCGAGCCGTCGCGATTTCTCATGGAGATTCCCGCCGACCTGATGTCGGGTCCGCGATTGACCAGCGCTGCGGGCGACGCTGATCCAGACGCCACCGACGACCTCGGGATGGTGTTCGGGCGACGCGCGACGCGCTTCGGAACGCCGATTCGCGGCGGCGGTGGCGGGACGCCGATTCGCGGTGGTGGCGGCGCCTTTCGCGAGGGGAGCGGGCGGCCCGGCGGGCCCCGACCGGGCGAGGCATTCCGACCCACGCGCGATCTGGCCGCCAAGCGCGACGCATTTGCCGGGGGTGCGAAGTCCGGCACGTTCGGCAATCGAATGCAAGCCTGGGATGACGTTGACAACGTTGACGAATCGCCGACCGATGGATCGGCCGGCAATGCATTCGGGCGACGCGCGGCACCGGCCGTCCGTGAGCCCCGCCCGGTGATCCCCGGGGAGCGCCGCTATCGTGACGGCGACCGGATCCGGCATGCTCGGTGGGGGGATGGCATCGTGGTGACCTCGAAACTGACCCGCACGGACGAGGAGGTCACGGTGGCCTTTCGCGATCCACAGGTCGGCCGCAAGACCGTCCTGGCGTCACTTGCCGGTCTGGACCTGATCGGTTGATGGCTCCGCGACTCGGTCCCGAAGAACTCGCCTCGATCGTCAATCTGCACGAATTCGAGGCACTCGCGCGTGCTCGGATGACCGGTCCGAACTTCGATTATCTGGCCGGGGGTTCATGGGACGAGATCACGTTGGCTGAGAACGACGCCGCCTGGCGCGAGTTCCGTTTTGTGCCGCGCGTCCTGACGGACATACGCTCGGTCGACGTCAGCGGTTCCTTCCTTGGGCTGCGCAGTGCATTGCCGATTGCCATTGCGCCCATGGCTGCCCAGGCAATGGCCCACCCGGACGCCGAGGGCGCGATGGCGCGGGCCGCCGCATCCGCCGGAATCCCGATGACGCTGTCCACCTCAGCCTCGATGACGCCCGAGGCCGTCGCCGAGGCCGCCCCCGGTATGGACGGGCTGTTCCAGTTGTATCTCGTCGGCGATCTGGGCTATACGCGATCCCTGGTCGAGCGAGCGGCCGCTGCCGGCCACCGGGCGATCGTGTTGACCATTGACCTCCCGGTCCTTGGCTACCGCGAGCGGGACCGTCGATCCGGATTCGAGCTCCCGTCGATGCCCAACGTCGAAGCGGCGTCAGGAGCCGATCGGGGCCGCTACGGCGGACTCGACGACCAACGCGCGCTGGGCTTCACTTGGGACGACCTTGCTGAGATCAGGTCGTGGACCTCACTCCCGCTGGTCCTCAAGGGGATCCTGGCGCCGGACGACGCACGCCTCGCGGTCGAACACGGGGTGGCTGCCGTCATCGTCAGCAACCACGGCGCGCGACAGCTGGACCGATCGCTTGCCACAGCTGATGCGCTCCCGGGGGTCGTCGAGGCTGTCGCCGGACGCGCCGAAGTCTGGGTGGATGGCGGGATCCGGCGGGGTCTCGACGTCGCCGTTGCAATGGCGCTCGGCGCCTCCGGAGTGCTCGTGGGTCGGCCGTTCTACTGGGCTCTGGCGGCGGGTGGCCAGGCGGGCGTGGAACGGGCGATCGCCATCCTGCGCGAAGAGCTCGAGCTCGCCCTCCCGCTCCTCGGTGTTGGGTCCATCGAAGGCCTCCGCGGGGACCTGCTTCGGGCCCAGCGCTGATCGGTAGGGCGCGGTCCTTCGCTCAGCCGAGGCAGATTCGGACGTAGTAGGCCCAGAAGGCTGGGACCTCGCGAAGCATCAGGAGCGGCAGTTCCCGGATTGGCTGGGCTTCGGATGCCGGGACGGTCAGGACATCGATCCCGACATTCGCAAAGGCAAGCTGGATCCGCGGCAGGTGATAGGACTGTGAGACGGCGAGGACGCGCTTCAGGCCGGGGTAGGCGGTTCGCGTCGCGAGGATGGCCATCACATCGTTCACGGTCGCCTCCGTCGAGTTGCCGCTCGGATCGATGAGAATCGCGTCCGGATCGACACCCGCGGCGATCGCGACTTCGCGCATGACCCGAGCTTCATTGAAGCCGTCGGCACCATCACCGCCGGACATCAGGAGGATCGGGGCATCGCCCGCGCGATAGAGGTCAACGGCAGTCCGGATCCGGTCGGCAAGGAGCGGTGAC
Source organism: Chloroflexota bacterium (assembly GCA_043778745.1). Taxonomy (GTDB): domain Bacteria; phylum Chloroflexota; class Limnocylindria; order Limnocylindrales; family CSP1-4; genus UBA5189. The sequence goes on along the minus strand of JAYWFP010000083.1, from coordinate 2,713 downwards.
GGTCGTCCGGTCGCGTAGACGCGCGCCCCGAACACCACGGCAATGTCGGCCGGGCGGCGATAGTCGGTGGTCCCGAAGAAGAGCATCTGGGCAATCGGGAAGACGATCGCCCAACCGGCCGCGGCCAGGACGATCCCGACGATCCGTGGACGGCTCTCGTTTCCTGCGTCGGCGTTTGCCGCGCGGCCACGTTCGAGGAGCGCCGTCAGACCCAGGCCCGCCAGGCCCGCCACAAGGAACAGCGAAAGGGGCACGGGGATCGCCGGATCAACGAGACCGCCCTGGACCGCGTCGAAGTAACGGATCACGTCGCGCGTTGCAAGCACCGCGAACCCGCCGAAGGCCATCGCCGCGCCGCCCCGGACGAGATCGGTGCGTGTTCCGTTGACGGCCCAGACGGTCGCCATAAACGCGGACGTGGCCAGGAGTCCGAGGCGGACGACGCCCGGGACATCGCGGAGATCGATCCACCACAGGCTGAGATCGGTGGTCCTGCCACGAAGTTCCCCGATCAAGCCCACGATCGTGAGGACGGCCAGGAAGAGCGCCGCGCCGCGCGCCACCGTCAACCCGATCCGTCGACCTCGCTGGGTCACGCAGGCTCGACGGCTGAAGGGCGGCCGCTGTGATCAAGTGGTTGTTGCCATGTCATGAGCGGGAGGCGATAGAGAACCTGCCGGTGAACGGCATGGCCGGGTGGGACGAAGGGGTAGTCGAAGTCGTCGCGTGGGTCGTGGGTCATGCCGATCCGCTCCATGACCCGACGCGACCGGTCGTTCCCGACGGCTGTGAACGACACGATCTCGCGAAGCCCAAGGCCGGTGAATCCGAAGTTCAGCGCCGCCGAGCCTGCCTCAGTCGCATAGCCGTGACCCCACGCTTCCTTGACGAGGCGCCAGCCGACTTCGACTGCGGGCATGAATGGCGCCTCGAACGCAGGAACCGACAGGCCGGCGAAGCCCAGGAACGCGCCATCTGAGCGTCGTTCAAGGGCCCACAGCCCGAACCCCTGCGCGTCCCAGTGCTCACGGATTCGCTCCATGAACAGGTTCGACGCCGATCGGTCGAGCCGTCGCGACATGAACGCCATGACCTCGGGATCCTGGTTCATGGCCGCGAACGGATGGCGATCAGGCGCCGTGAACCCGCGGAGCGTCAGGCGAGCCGTCTCAAGGCGTGAAATCGGCATCGTCGGATTGTGCTCCACAACCCGAGTCCTGCGCGGATGGAGTCCGGCTTCGTATCCTTGACCGCGATGACCGACACCACCGCGCAGCTACCCGTCGATCCAACGCTCGTCGCTGCCGCCGCAGCGCTCGGAAGTGACGCCGCCGCGTCGCGCCACGAAGCGCTATCAACCGCCCTCAACCGCGCAAACCAGCTTTACTACGAGCGGGACGCACCGGAACTGTCCGACCCGGAGTACGACGGGCTGATGCGGGAGCTGGCCGTCCTCGAGACGGCGTTCCCAACGCTCGTCACGCCCGATTCGCCGACACAGCGGGTCGGCTCCGGCCTCGGCGACCAGTTCACGGAAGTCCGGCACTCGCGTCCAATGCTGTCGTTGGGCAATGCGTTCTCGCTCGACGAGCTGCGGGCATTCGACGCTCGTGTGCGCCGGGTGCTTGGACTCGAGCCTGCGCCGGAACCCGCCCCGGATCTCCGGTACGTGGCGGAGCTCAAGATCGACGGTCTGGCGATCTCCCTGCGCTATGAGCGCGGCCGGTTCGTTCGGGGTGCGACCCGGGGTGACGGCACAACCGGCGAGGACGTCACGGCGAACCTCCGCACCATCCGCGTGATCCCGGATCGACTGCGCGAACCCGTGACGGCCGATGTCCGTGGCGAAGTGTTCATGCCGAAAGCCGAATTTGCCCGAATCAACGAAGAGCGCGGGGAGGTCGGCCTTCCGCTCTACGCGAACCCACGCAACAGCGGTGCGGGCTCACTTCGGCAGATCGACCCGACGGTGACGGCGAGTCGCAAGCTGTCGGCCTGGTTCTACCAACTGATCGAGGACGCCGGGCCCGGCGCGACCCAGCACGAGGCCCTGGACCGATTGGCGGCCCTCGGGCTACCGGTGAATTCGGATCGCGCGACCGGCCTCGACATCGAGGGCGTGATCGCGTTCACCGAAGTCTGGCGCGAGAAGCGTCATCACCTGCCGTTCGAAACCGATGGCGTCGTCGTCAAGGTCGACAGCGCGGACCAGCAGGATCAGCTTGGGATGGTCTCGCGGGCGCCGCGCTGGGCCATCGCCTACAAGTTTCCACCGGAACAGGTGGAGACCGTGCTCGAGGACATCGTCCCGTATATCGGGCGGACGGGGACGATGACGCCCGTTGCGCACCTCCGCCCCGTCAAGGTGTCAGGTTCGACCGTTGCGCGCGCGACGCTCCACAACCTCGACGAGGTACGGCGCAAGGACGTTCGAATCGGCGACTGGGTCGTCCTCCAGAAGGCCGGCGACGTGATCCCGGAGGTGGTCGGGCCGATTGTCGACCGGCGGACCGGCGCGGAGCGTGCGTTCGAGATGCCGGCTGCCTGCCCGGTGTGTGGAACGGCCATCGTCCAGGATGAGGGAGCCGTCCGCCATTACTGTCCGAACCTGGCGTGTCCAGCCCGCATCGCACAGGAGTTCGGCCACTTCGCGGGTCGCGGCGGCATGGACATCGAGGGGGCGGGCTCGCACGTCCTCGAGCAACTCCTTCAA
>JAYWFP010000082.1:0-5599 GCA_043778745.1 Chloroflexota bacterium | reverse complement strand
CCTCAGTTCCGGAGCGATGACGACTGGCCCGATCTCGCCGGGCGAGGATGCGCATGCCGTGACAGATGCCTTCCGTGCGATCAGTGTCCTCGGAGTCTCCCGCTCCCCGCTCGACTTCGAAATAGGCGAGGGGTACCGGGACGGCCGGCCATCCGTCCCACCGAACAGGTGTTCGAAAGCACCCGGTGGCTGGTAGAATTCGGGTGTGCCGGACTTCAGACTCGTGGCCCCGTTCCAGCCGACCGGCGATCAGCCACAGGCGATCGCGCGCCTCACGGCGGGACTCGAGAAGGGCCTGCGCCACCAGACGCTCCTGGGCGCGACTGGTACCGGAAAGACGGCCACGATTGCCTGGACCATCGAGGCGGCCAATCGCCCGACCCTGGTGCTTGCCCACAACAAGACGCTCGCCGCCCAGCTCTACGCCGAGTTGCGCGAGTTCTTTCCCGACAACGCTGTCGAGTACTTCGTCAGCTATTTCGACTACTACCAGCCGGAGGCGTATCTGCCCCGGTCGGACACGTACATCGAAAAGGACTCCAGCCGAAACGACGAGATCGACCGCCTCCGTCACGCGGCAACGCACGCCCTGTTCGAGCGTCGAGACGTCATCGTCGTTGCCTCGGTCTCGTGCATCTATGGCATCGGTGCACCGGTGGACTACGGAGCCACCGTCCTGCGACTTCGGGTCGGCGGCCAATACCGACGCGACGCCGTCCTCCGGCACCTCGTGGATCTCCAGTACCAGCGCAATGACCAGGCGCTGTCGCGTGCTCGGTTCCGGGTCCGGGGCGACACCCTGGAGTTCCAGCCCGCGTCCGAAGACCGACTCGTCCGGGTCGAGTTCTTCGGCGACCAGGTCGAGCGGATCACCGAACTCGACCCGCTTACCGGCGAGCTGCTCGCCGAGCGGAAAGACATCAACGTCTACCCGGCATCGCATTACGTCACGCCAGCCGACAAGCTCCAGGCAGCGATCGTCGACATCGAGGCCGAGATGGAGGAGCGGGTCGCCGGGCTCGAGGCCGAGGGCCGAGCGCTCGAAGGGGCGCGGCTTCGCCAGCGGACGACGTTCGACCTCGAAATGCTCCGCGAACTCGGTTATTGCTCCGGCGTCGAGAACTACTCGCGCCACCTGTCACGGCGCGACGCCGGCAGCCGGCCCTGGACGCTGCTCGATTACTTCCCACCGGACTGGCTCCTCATCGCCGATGAATCGCATATGACCATCCCGCAGGTTGTCGGCATGTACAAAAACGATCGGACCCGCAAGGAGATCCTCGTCGACTTCGGGTTCCGGTTGCCGTCCGCCCTCGACAATCGGCCGCTCACCTTCGAGGAGTTCGAGGCGACCGTCCACCAGGCGGTCTACATGTCCGCGACCCCTGGCCCCTATGAACTGGAGCGAAGCGAGCAGATCACGGAGCAGCTCATCCGGCCTACCGGAATCGTCGACCCGGTTATCCACGTCCGGCCGACCGAGGGCCAGATCGACGACCTCATGGAGGAGATTCGCAAGCGCGTCGAACGTGGCGAACGAACCATCGTCACGACGCTGACCAAGCGAATGGCCGAGGACCTGACCGACTATCTGCGCGAACTCGGAATCAAAGTCCAGTACCTGCACGCGGAGGTCGACACCCTCGAGCGCGTCGCGATCCTTCGGGATCTCCGACTCGGAATCTATGACGTCCTCGTCGGGATCAACCTGCTCCGTGAGGGGATCGACCTTCCGGAGGTCACCCTGGTGGCAATTCTCGATGCGGACAAGGAAGGCTTCCTGCGGAGCGCGTGGTCGCTCATCCAGATGACCGGCCGGGCGGCCCGGAACATCGGTGGCGAGGTCGTCATGTATGCAGACCGGATGACCGATTCGATGAAGGCGGCGATCGACGAGACGGACCGCCGCCGAGCGGTCCAGGTGCAGTACAACCTTGATCACGGGATCGAGCCGACCACGATCATCAAGGGAATCCGTGACCTCAACGACCAACTCCGACACGTCGCCGAGTCGACCACGGTCTACACCTCGGAGCGCGAAGCTCGGGACGCCCGATTGGTGGAGCTGGATCTCAAGAAGGTCGAGCAACTCGTGGCGCGCATGGAGGCGGACATGCGCGCGGCTGCCAAGGAGCTCGAGTTCGAGCGCGCGGCGGCGCTCCGCGATGAGATCCAGCAGGTCCGGCTGCGTGTTCTGCAGGAGGACCAGTCGGTGGTGGTGGGCCGGGCGATCGAGATCGCGGCCAAGGCACGGCCGGAATCCCAGAACGAGCGGTTCGCGGCCATGACGAATCGGGCTCCGGTTTTCGAAGTGGCATCAGTGACCGTCCTGCCGGCCGGCGAGGAGCCCGGAAACGGTGAAGGGGACGCGGATGCAGACGGAGCCGGGACCGCGTCAGACTGGCTTCCAGGCATCCGCGACGAGCACGAGGACGAAGCGTCGCCGCGGGGACGCTGGCAGGACCGCCCGACGTGGGATCATGCAGTGACGCCGAACATCCGGAAGCGGACCGGGGCAAGGGCTCCGCGGCGCCGCTGAACGGTTGATCGAAGGGCCGAACGAACGGCCGATCGAGCGCCCGCCCGTCATCGGGAGGCTGTCCATCCTGTTGGCGCGGCGGCGTTTCATTGCCCGGCGCCTCCCGCCCCGGGTGAAGGCCGTCCTTCGGCGGATCCTTCCTCCTCGGCCGTGCGGCCGGCACTCGTTGGGCGTCCGCGATCGTCAAGAACACCTGTTCGGTTTGACGCACTTCCGCTACACTGCGTCCGTGCCCCTCGATCGGATCGTGGTTCGCGGCGCGCGCGAACACAACCTCAAGAACGTCACGCTGGATTTCCCGCGCGACCGGCTCGTCGTGATCACCGGCCTGTCCGGGAGCGGCAAGTCGAGCCTTGCTTTCGACACGATCTATGCCGAAGGCCAGCGTCGATATGTCGAGAGTCTGAGCGCCTATGCCCGTCAGTTCCTCGGGCAGATGGAGAAGCCCGATGTCGACCAGATCGACGGGTTGTCCCCAGCCATCTCCATCGACCAGAAGGGCGCGAGCCGGAACCCGAGGTCGACCGTCGGCACGGTGACCGAGATCTACGACCACCTCCGCCTGCTGTTTGCCCGCATCGGGCACCCACACTGTCCGAACTGCGGTCGGGAGATCGAACGGCAGACGGTCCAGCAGATCGTGGACCAGATCCTGGCCATGTCGGACGGCACGCGGCTCCTGGTGCTGGGCCCGCTCATCAAGGATCGCAAGACCGAGGGGGATCGCGTCTTCGAGACGGCCCGCAAGCAGGGGTTCGTCCGCGTCCGCGTCGACGGTCAGACCTATGACCTGAGCGAAGCGCCGACTCTCGACAAGTACAAGCGCCACACCATCGAGGTCGTCGTCGACCGGTACATCGTCCGCCGCGCCGAGGCTCCGGAAGGGTGGGCCATCGATGAGGCCGGTCGCCCGATCGACCCGTCGACGGGCGAGGCGCTCCCGGACCCCGATGCGCCGCGCCTCGCTGATTCCATCGAAACGGCGCTCCGCCTCGGCGAAGGCGTCGTCCTGATCGCCCCGGCGTCACGGGACGACGAGGCCCCGGACTTCGAGGAGCGGCGGTTCTCCGAGCGCTACTCCTGCCCGTACGACGGGACCACGATCGATGAGCTCGAACCGCGCAGCTTCTCGTTCAACTCGCCGCACGGTGCCTGCGCGACGTGCACGGGACTCGGGACGCGCCTGGAGATCGACCCTGACCTCGTGATACCGGATCGATCGAAGAGCGTGCTGACCGGAGCGGTCAGGGCGAACGGGATGCCGACCGACGCGTCGTGGCGGATGAAGATCACCGAGGCGGTCTTCCAGTCGCATGGCTGGGATCCTTCGGCGCCGATCCGCGACCTGCCGGCTGAGGCCGTCGAGTACCTGCTGTATGCCAAGAAGGACGAGAAGGTCGTCATTCGTTACAAGCACGAACGCGGCGAAAACTCGTACGTGGCCGCGTTCGAGGGTGCCGTCACCAACCTCGAGCGACGATACCGGGAGACCGAATCCGAGTTCATCAAGAACGAGCTCGAGAAGTACATGGTCGAGAAGCCCTGCCCGAAGTGCAACGGCAAGCGGCTCCGCCCGGAGGCACTCGCGGTGACCGTCGACGGGCGCGATATCTCGACCGTGTCCGATCTGTCGATCACTGACGCGTTCGCCTGGTCCGAGGATCTCGCAGACCGGCTGACGGAGCGAGAACGGACCATCGCCTACCAGGTCCTCAAGGAGATTCGCGCGCGCCTCGGGTTCCTGGTGGACGTCGGGCTCGACTATCTGACGATCAACCGGACCAGCCAGACGCTGTCAGGCGGGGAGGCGCAGCGGATCCGGCTTGCGACGCAGATCGGGACGACGCTGATGGGCGTGCTCTACATCCTCGATGAGCCGTCCATCGGCCTCCACCAGCGCGACAACGCCAAGCTGATCGCGACGCTGACACGACTGCGCGACCTCGGCAACACCGTCCTCGTTGTCGAGCATGACGAGGAGACGATCCGGACGGCGGACTGGGTCATCGACATCGGGCCCGGGGCAGGGGAGCACGGTGGCGAGATCATCGCCAACGGGCCGATCGAGGACGTGCTCGCGGAACCACGTTCCATCACCGGGGCCTTCCTTCGCGCTGAGCGCATGGTGCCGATTCCGGATGTGCGTCGCGCCGGCAACGGCCGATGCCTCACGGTCCGGGGCGCGCGAGCGCACAACCTCCAGAACGTGGATCTGTCCGTTCGCCTCGGGACCTTCACCGCCGTCACCGGTGTCTCGGGGAGCGGCAAGTCCACGCTCGTGACCGAGGTGCTCTATAGGGCCCTCGCGCGTGAGCTTCATGGCGCCCGCTCGACGCCCGGGGCGCATGACGCGCTCGAGGGCGCCGAGCACATCGACAAGATCATCGAGATCGACCAGAGTCCCATCGGCCGGACGCCGCGTTCCAACCCGGCCACCTACGTCGGCCTGTTCACGCCTATCCGCGAACTGTTCGCGGGCGTGCCGGAGTCGCGCCTCCGGGGCTACAAGCCGGGCCGCTTCAGCTTCAACGTCAAGGGCGGTCGCTGCGAGCACTGCAAGGGCGACGGGATCCTCAAGATCGAGATGCAATTCCTGCCGGACGTCTACGTCCCGTGCGAGGTCTGTCAGGGCAAGCGCTACAACCGCGAGGCACTCGAGGTCCACTTCAAGGGCAGATCGATCGCGGACGTTCTCCAGCTGACGATCGCCGAGGCGCTCGACTTCTTCTCCGCCGTACCGAACGTCCGGGCGAAGCTCCAGACGCTGAATGACGTCGGCCTGGGGTACGTCCATCTCGGCCAGCCGGCCACGACGCTGTCGGGCGGCGAAGCGCAGCGAGTCAAGCTTTCGACGGAGCTGTCGCGACGGGCCACCGGCCGGACGCTGTATGTCCTCGACGAACCGACGACCGGCCTCCACTTCGCCGACGTCGAGAAGCTCCTGCAGGTCCTGCATCGCCTGGTCGACACCGGCAACACCGTCCTCGTCATCGAGCACAACCTCGACGTCATCAAGACCGCCGACTGGATCGTCGACCTCGGGCCCGACGGTGGTGATCG
>JAYWFP010000081.1:0-5599 GCA_043778745.1 Chloroflexota bacterium | reverse complement strand
ACCGGACGATCGCCTATGTCAACCCGTCCTTCACCCGCGTCTACGGGTTTGCCTCGAACGACGTGGTCGGTCACCCGCCCGACGTCATGAACAGCGGGCACCACACGGATGACTTCTGGGCGGCAGTCTGGGATCAGGTGCGCTCAGGGACGGCTTGGACCGGCCTGGTCGTCAATCGACGGGCCGACGGAGGCACGATCGAGGTCGAGGCGGTCATCGCCCCGGTGTTCGATGCGGCCGGCGCCGTGTCCAGCTTTGTCCAGACGGATCGTGATGTCACCCGCGAGCGCGAGCTAGAAAGTGTCATGTTGCGCGAGGCGTATGAGCGCGAAACGATCGAGTCCGCGCTTCAGCAGATCGACCCGGCGGCATCGGTGGAGGAAATGGCGTCCGTGGCCTGCGGCGAGATCATGCACCTTCCGGGAATTGAGGCGGCCTGGGTCATCGAATTGGTCGGGAGTCGGGGGCGAATTGTTGCCTCCGCAGGACTCTTCCCGATCGCGCCGGGACAATGGATCCCGGACGCTCGAGCGATCCACCTCGCCGAGCATGCCGCGCTCGGCCCATGGACGGAACCTTGGTCGACGCGACCGGACTACGGCTCTTATGGCGAGGAGATCGCGACAGCCGGCATTCGGACCCTGGCGATCGCGCCACTTCGTGGCCCTTCCGCCGCTTTCGGTGTCCTGGTCGTCGGAACGACCGAGCTGCCGGAGACCGCGAACCTCGTCGAGCGCCTGCCGGCCCTCGCGACGTTTGGCTCGATTGTCGGCGCTTTGGCAGCCCCGCAGTTGGAGAAACGTCGCCAGGCCCTGTCCGACCGCACCGGCGTCGAATTGATCATCAAGGCTCGGTCCTTCTGGCCGGTCTTCCAGCCCATCGTCGAGTTACGCTCCGGCCTCATCGTGGGACATGAGGCGTTGACCCGGTTCGAGGATGGTCGGCGTCCGGACCTTGTGTTCGGCTTCGCGGCCTCGGCAGGCGTCGGGATCGAGCTGGAATTGGCCACGCTTCGAGACGCCCTCCTGGCATCCGCGTCGCTGCCCAGTGACACATACCTGAACCTCAATGTATCGCCCGATCTTGTTCGGTCACGAGAGATGAAGAGTCTGCTTTCGGGAGCCACGAGGCCGATCGCCCTCGAATTGACCGAGCACGCCGTCATCGATGACTACGATCAGCTGCGCGAGGATCTCAAATTCCTCGGCGGCAATATCCGTCTCGCCGTCGACGACGCCGGTGCTGGATACGCCAGCCTCCGGCACATCCTCGAACTCAAGCCGGATTTCGTGAAGCTCGACATCGCCCTCGTCCACCGGATCAACCGCGATGCTGCACGGCAGGCGCTCATTGCCGGTATTGGCTATTTCGCGACTCGGCGCCGTATTCGCCTCGTCGCCGAGGGCATCGAGACCGCGGCCGAACTCCGGACGATCACGGAGCTCGGGATCTGGTACGGACAGGGATATCTGTTGGGTCGCCCGCGCGACCCTCGAACCCCGGAGCCCTGGCCCATCCGGGTGATTCTTCCGACCTGAGGGGCGCCCCGTGCTGACGTGCGGCGCCCACGTGCTGAGGCGCGCTCCCGTGGCTGACGTGCGGCGCCCACGTGCTGAGGCGCGCTGCCGTGTCTGACGGCGTCGGGAGGTTCGGCGTGCTGACGCGAGGCGCGAGGTCCGGCGTGGTCCTCGCGAGCACCGCCGCTTCCAGGTCGCCTGCTGCGACCAGCGACAACATGCGTGGCGAGCTCGCCGACCGTTCCTCAGGCCGACGGATCGATCGGGTCGCCGACTCGCAGCCCCGCGGCACCGGCGATGGCGGCCGCAAGTACGGCCCGTCGGCGTTGTCGCCGTCGCCGGAGGAGCGCGAAACCAATGACCAGCAACAGCAGCAGAGTGACGGCCCCACCGGCCCGGATCGCGCCCTGATTGGGCGCATCGGCGAGTGCGCTGTCGATCCGCGATGCCTGGGTCTGCGCCGAGGCAAGGTCGATGTTCGTCACGGCCGCGATCCCGGAGACCACGATCGGACGCAGGTCCGTCCCGAGGAGGCCGATCTGGTCGAGGAGGGTGCGTTGGGCGTCGGCCTTCCGCTTGGCTGCGCTGATCAGGTCCGCGGCTGCCTTCTGCTCATTCGCCCGATCGAGCGCAGCCTGAAGATCCGCCGTGAACCTGGCGGTCGCCACCAGATCCCGCACCGGGCCGGTAACGGCGTTGACTTCGGGCAGTTCCACGCTGACTGCCTGCACCGTCGAGAACGCCGCCGCTTCGAGCTTCATCGCCACGTTGGCGTCTTCGAACCGCCATTCGCCCATGGGTCGCAGGATCGCCTCGGGCAGGCTCCATGGGCCGACCGATCGTGCGAGGTCGTGGTAGGCCACTCGGGCCGCTGATCTTGGGGCGAGCGAGCCATCGGGCGCGGCACCGTACTTGACGAGAAGGTTCTGGACATGGTCAAGGTCCTCGATGCCGGCCGGAATCATGCCCAGCTCGTCGACCGCGTCGAGCCACTTGTGCCAGTCCTGCGCGCCGCTTCTACCGGCAAGGACGATGTCGCCGCTCTGATAGGCAATCGTCCGATCCATGAGCGCCGCCAACACGTCGCGCATCCGGGCCTCACCGATTCTGGCAACCACAGACGAGACGATGTAACACGACGCCGCGTACTCATAGTCGACGACATCAAGCTCCTGCTCGGTTGCTTTCGGCCCGGCGAACGTCCATGAGGCGATCGATGCTTTCCCGTCACCGGGAAAGACGCCTGGTTCCGTGCACGCGAGGTGCGTGATCGTCGACTCGGCCCAGCCGGCTGAGCCCTCGGACAGCCATCGGCCGCTGAACAGGGAATCGTTGAACCAGGCGTGCGACAGCTCGTGAGCCACGACGCCTGGCTGCGTGAAATCCTCACTGACGCGAGCCACGCCGGTGTCCGAATCGAAGGTGCCAATATAGGCTCCGAGCCCGGCGTCGGAGACCTCGCGAACAACGATCGTGCCCGATCCCGGCAACGGCCGACCAATGAGGGCCTCGAGTTTGCCGAGTGACGACTCGATCTGCCTGGTGACCTGGCCGTGCCAGTCCGCGTCCTCGGGCCACGCCTGGATCTCGATCGAGCGGCCGCTCGGACTCGACAGTGACGTCTTCTTGAAGCCGCCGATGTTATCGCCGTCAAAACAGGCCCAGAAGTCCTCGGGCTTGGTCATCGACGCGGTCGAGTAGGTGACGGTGTCGTTCGCGTTGGACTTGCTGAACGTCCCATTCTGGGCATCGACGGTCACGTCAAATGCGGTTGGGATCAGGACCCGGGCGCTGCCGCTGTCGTAGCCATTCGCCGTGACGCAGAACGACACGTACGCGGCCCCGATCCTGGTGTCCACGTTCGAGCGCGGTGCGCCGCCCGGGATCTGGTATGTCACGTGCAGGCTCCGGGTCTGACCCTGGTACACCGCCTTGTAGGTGATTCGGTACTCGTTGTAGCCGTCGCCCTCCTTGTACAGGGTGATCTTCGGGGTCCCGGCGTTGGCCGTGACCTTGATGGAGGTGGCCGTCCCCTCGAGCCAGAGATAGGCCTCGTTGACGTAGTACTGGGTCGTGCGCGAGCAGGTGCTGGTGACCGCGGAGTACCCGTAGATCGGGTCGTACACCCACTTGAGGCACTGATACAGGGACGTGATGTTGGCCTTGGTGTTCTTGACCGTGATGTCGACCCCGACGTCGAGCCGACCCGCCGCGGGGTTCACCGTGTACGTGGTCGCCGCGGTCTCGGTCACGCCGTCGGCGGCGTCTGCGGGCGCCGGCAGGCTCCACTGCAGGGCCCCAGCCGAGATGAGCAGCGCGAGCAGGGCCGCTCCGCGACGAGTGCGGCCGGAGTGACGCGTCATCCGTCGCAAGATACAACTCGAGAAAACGCTTTGACGGGACGCCCGGGCGCCGTATCGACGACCGGACATCGGATCGATTCGCGCGGAGTCGGTCCGGCTGCCGCTGACCCAGGCGAGACGCAGGTCGCGGTCACCCACGCCTGCCCGTTGTCTTGTCGCGAACGCGGACGCCGGCCGTCGTGAGGGCATCGCGGATGCCGTCGGCGGACGCCCACTGACCGGCGTCGCGAGCCTCGGCGCGGACCTTGCTCAGGTCGTTGACGAGACGGGTGAACGCCTCGTTATCGCCGGGCGCCGTCATCGACCCCGGATCGGCGAGGCGCACGATCAACGCGTGCAGGAGTGACTGCGCGTTGTCGACATCCGGGCTGTCCTCTCCGCTCCTCATCCAGCGGTCGATGGCGCGGTCGAGCTCCAGCAGCGCGGCTACGGCGGCTCGGCGGTCACCCCGGGCCATGGCGTCGACGAAGGCGCCTTCGAATTCGGGCGCGGACAGTCGGATTGACCGCGCCTGACCCCCGAGGATTGGTGGATTCCGAGCCCGACCAATGGCGGTTCTCGCCGGCTCCCGGCGGATATCGACCGCTGCACCGTCGGTGAGTCGAAGCGCAATCTCGCCGAGCTCCTCGATTGCGATCTCGGATCCGCTCGGGAGCACCGTGCTTCGGCCGCGCGCCCGGATCGTGACGCCGCTCCGTCCCGCGACCGAGGCCCGCCCACGCTCGAGATCCAGGATCAGCGCCGTGTGCCCATCGACGCCGAGCACAAAAGCCCCGTCCGCGAGCTGGCCTTCGAGCTCCACGAGACGGCGCTCTCCCATGTAGCAGAACCGTGTGTCGTGGTTGCCCCCCTCGGCATTGTCGTAGTGCGGCACAACCGCCGCTCGCAACCCGGTGAGCTGTCCAAGGATGTCGAGGCCCGGCAACCAATGCGGCGCCTCGCCGACCTTGTAGATCTCGTAGACCGGGATCGTCGACAGGCCGAGCGTGAGGGCCGCCGCGCTCGCCATGGTCACCACTCCGCCAGATCGCAGTCGGTCCACGATCGCCGATGGGATCGGGCCGTCGGCCCATTGACGGAGGGCATAGCTGGGACTTCCCGGGCCGGCCATGAGGAACCGGGATCCCCGGACGAGCGCGACGGCCGATGCGGCCGTGAGGGCATCGACGTCACGGCTTCGATACGTGGCCACGGCCACGTCGCGCCCGAGGCGTTCCCGAAAGAACTGCACAGTCCGCGCACTCAGATCGTCGGCGTTCTCCTGAAATCCATAGGGCGTGTCGAGGATGGCCGCCGGTGCGGGCCGGGATCCGAGGCGATCGAAGAGTGCTCGATGGACCCTCGCCATGGTCGGTGCGGTCTCACCGGAACCCATAATCACGAGGACGCGGGGATCAGGCATGTCGCGAGGAGCGTATCGCCGGTTGGCTCACCCTGTCGCTGATGGATGTCGCATGGCCGCGGCGATCGCCCGCGGCGACCGCCCGCGGCGATCCCGCGGCGATCCCGCGGCGAGTGCCCGCGGCGACTGCCCCCCGCGAGCCCCGACGAGGAAACGACGACGCGATTTCACGATCCGTGGAACCATAGGGAAGATGCGCAACAGCACCAACCGCCTCCGACGCGCTGGTGCCTTCGGGCTCGCGGCATTGGTCGGCGCCAGCCTCGGTGTCGTCGCCGCGCCCTTTGTGCCGTTCCATTCGACGATCCAGGGACACC
>JAYWFP010000080.1:0-5614 GCA_043778745.1 Chloroflexota bacterium | reverse complement strand
GTCCCGGTCGGAACGATCCGCGTGTGAGCTCCAGCGCCGAACGGCGTTGGGCATGAGGCCACGGACCCTCCGCGGCGGGCCGGAGTGTAGCACAGGGTCCGCCGCCCGCCACACGACAGGTCGACCCCGGCGGCGATCCCGAGCGACAGTCGGGCCCACGCCGTGGGCCCCCCAGGGTGGCGTGAATGTCCTAGATCGCTGCCACGTGATGGCGCACTCGTGCCGGCTCGCCCGGACGGTCTGCCGGTTCGACCACGATCAGGTCCAGCCGAAGCGGAAGCGGCGGAACGATGGTGCCATCGGCAAGGACACCGTGCTCACGCAACCCCTGGGCAGCCCGTCGAAGCCGGATCCGCTTGCGCATGTCCACCGTCTCCTCCGGGGTACCAAAGTTCCGGGTCGCCCGCGCCCGCACCTCCACGATGACGAGCCGTTGGGGCGGCGCCAGGTCGATGGCGACGATATCCAGTTCGGCGCGGCCGACGCGAACCTGCCGCCCGAGAATTCGCCAACCGCAAGCAACCAGGCGGTCGACCACGAGCTGCTCGGCCGCGTCGCCGATCCGTTGCGCTTCGGTTCGCATCGACGAAGGATCGCAGGCGTCAATGCACTGCCACTTATCTGGATACAGGCGGCGGCGGACGGACGCCGTCCGATTGGCGCCTCGTCAGCGGGGCAGCAGCATGTGGTCCTGCCCATCATCCGGCAGTGCGAGGTCGAGGGTCCCGGCAACGTCGAGGTTAAGGACCAGGTCGTCGACGAGATCCTGGACGTCGATGACACGCCGGGCCTGGCGCTCAAGAACCGGCACGAGCGCGGGACGGGCGCCGTCATATGGCGGCAGGTCCATGGCGAGTTGATCGCCCGCAAGCGTTCGCTGCAGGGCGAGGAAACTCCGCCGATGAAATGGTGTGAGGCCCATGCGCCGGATCGCCAGACGGTGCTCGAGCGTGGCGTAACCCTGATTTCGCTCCCATCCGTAGCCGGGGTATCGGACCGACAGGAGCGCCATCATGCGGTCCCGGATCACCTTGGCCACCACCGATGCACAGGCAATCGAGTACGAGAGCGCGTCCCCGTCCACGATCGCTGTGTACGGTCCGACCTCCGTCTCGAAGCCCCTGATTCGATTGCCATCGACGAGAACGTGATCGTGGCCACCCAGCCGAGCGATTGCCCGGCGCATCGCCAGGTGGGTGGCGTGGTAGATGTTGAGGCGATCAATCTCGGCAACCGACGCGGCGCCGAGGGCGAATGCGACGGACCTGCGACGGATCTCGGGAGCCAGGCGCTCGCGTTGCGCCGCCGACAGCGTCTTGGAATCTCGAACCCCAGGGATCCGGCGGCTGTTCGGACGGACGATGACCGCGGCCGCTACGACCGCTCCGCAGGTCGGGGCCACGCCGACCTCGTCAACACCGACGACGCGCTGAAGGCCGGCGCTCCAGAGCGCTCGCTCGATCCGCAAGGTCGGGTTCTTGGGCACGGAACCAAGCCTACCCGTACGCCATCCTTTGCGCCCGGTACGAAACGACCCCGTCGGGTGGACGGGGTCGAGCGAAATCCGAGAGCGCGACCGTCCTCAGGAGTTGGTTCGTCGCTCTCGCAGGGTCGCGGCCTTGCCGACCCGGTCGCGCAGGAAGTACAGCTGTGCGCGCCGGACCTTTCCATGGCGCACGACTTCGATCTTCTCGATTCGCGGGCTGTTGATCTTGAATGTCCGCTCGACGCCGACGCCGCTGGCCAGCTTCCGAACGGTGATGGACCGGGTGATCCCGCCGCCTCGAAGCCGCATCAGCGTGCCCTCGAACACCTGAACGCGTTCCTTGCCGCCTTCGACGACACGCGCGAACACGCGGACCGTGTCACCGGTGGCAAGGGGGGGCAGGTCGGTTCTGATCTGTTCGGCGACAATCTCGTCGAGCACGTTCACAGTGGCGGTTCCTGGTCATGTGGGCAGCCGTGGCTGCAGGATGAGTTCAATTCGGGTGGTCGCATCCGACCGGCGGCGGAGTATAGCACGGGTTTCGGGTCATCCCGCCGGGTTCGAACGGTCGGCATCGGCAATCCCTGTCGCGCGTCGCTCAAGGATCCTGCGTTCCTCTGGGCTCGGCGTGCGTTCTGCGAGAAGATCCGGGCGCCGCTGTTCGGTCCGCGCGAGGGCCGCCTCAAGACGCCATCGACGAACCGCCTCGTGATTCCCGCTCGTGAGGACGTCGGGTACGGCCCGACCCTTGAACGTCGCGGGGCGGGTGTATTGCGGGTATTCGAGGAGCCCGTCGGTAAAGGATTCCTCCGCGGTCGAGGCGGCCTCAATCGCCCCAGGGAGGAGTCGGATGACCGCATCAACGATCACCAGCGCAGGCAGTTCCCCACCGGTCAGCACGTAGTCGCCGATCGACAGCTCCAGATCGACGAGATCACGAATTCGGTCGTCTACCCCTTCGTAGCGAGGGCAGACCAGGATCAAGTGCTCTCGCGTCGCCAGATCTGCCGCACGAGCATGGCGGAAGACCTCGCCCCCGGGATCGAGGAGGATGACCGTCGAGTTGGGTCCCCGGAGGGCGTCGAGCGCGGCAGCGATCGGCTCAGGTCGAAGCACCATGCCGGCTCCCCCACCGTAGGGCGTGTCGTCGACACTGTGATGCCGGCCGAGACCCCAGGTCCGAAGGTCGTGGATCCGAAGGTCAACGAGCCCCTGCTCCTGGATGCGGCCCGGAATACTCTCGGCCAGCGGTCCGTTGAGCATCGCCGGAAAGAGCGTGACGAAGTCGATCCGCATGTCAGTCCGCGGGGCGGTCCGAGGTGGGATTGGGTACGACCTCCGGGTCAACCTCGGTGGGGACGTCCCCGGCGCCGGCTGCACCCTTGCCGTGCCGGGACCATCGTGGCCGCCTGCGCGGTGGCTTGGGGGGCCGCTCGTCAACGGGCACGCCGTCGAGATCGAGCACAGTCTCGTCGATGGTGATCACACCGCGCTCGGGGGCGAACTCCTTGACGATCGCCTTCACGAGCGGCAAATCGAATGCACCGCCGGGTCCCCCGCGAACCACGAAGATTTCGGCGGTTGCCACACGATAGATGTCGGCGACCGAGCCGAGAACCCGGCCGTCGAGGGCACGAACCTCACAGCCGATCACCTCGTGCCAGTACGCCGAACCTGGCTCGAGGTCCTGGCTACGGTCGACGATGGTCTCCAGGTAGACGTCACGGAGGGCCTCGGCTGCATTTCTGGTCCGAACTTCGGCGAACCGGAGCCGCCACCCGGGGCCGTCCTCGACCGCCGCGGACTCGACGATCGTCAGAGCCGGACTCGTGCCCTCGCGATGGAGCACCGAGCCCTCGGCGAACCGGAGCTCGGGCTGATCGGTCAGGACCTCGATCCGCACGACACCCTGGAGCCCATGAAGGCCACGGATCTGGGCGACGACCAGCCGGGTCTCACCGGGCGACGCGCCCGTCATCGCGTCGCTCAGAGGATTTCCAGGGACACAGAACCGCCGTCGCGTGCGGCCGTGACCTTGAGCAGCGTTCGGAGTGCCTTCGCGACGCTGCCGTTCCGACCGATGACCTTGCCCATGTCCTCCTCGGCGACGTGGAGCTCGATCACGGTCCCGTCGGCATCCACGACTTCGGTCACCGTGACCGCGGCCGGGTCGTCGACGAGCGTCTTGGCGACGTATTCCACGAGTTCGCGTGCTGCCATCACCGGCCTACTTTCCGGCCGGGACGATGCCGGCCACCCGAAGGAGCCGCGCAACGGTATCGGAGGGCTGGGCACCCTTGGCCAGCCATGCCCTGGCCTTGTCGGCGTCGATCACGACCTCGGCCGGCTCTACCAGCGGGTTGTAGTGCCCGATCGTCTCGATCGAGCGGCTGTCGCGAGCACTGCGCGAATCGGTGATCACGACGCGATACGTCGGTGCCTTCTTCGCGCCCACGCGCGTCAGTCGAATGCGTACGGCCATCAGGTACAGGTTCCTCCTCGTGTCCGGGCCATTGCCGGCCCAGTAGCTTACTTGACGGTGATGACGAGGCGGCTCCGGCCGCCGCTGCTGGTGGTTACATTTGCTTCGCCGAGCGAGGCGAGGTGTTCCAGGTAGGGCTTGAGCTTGGTCCACCCCGTCCCCTCGAGGGCCGTCGGCATGTTCGACTCGAGATAGCCGACCAGCCCGTCAAGCGATACGTACACCTCGACGTCGTTCGGACTGCCAACGAGGTCGACGACGCGCGCGTAGGCACCGCTGGACTTGAGGCTGGATCCGGTCGTGGTATCGAGGATGCCCTCGATGACCCGGTCGCCGATCGCCAGGATGAGGATATCGTCGCGAGCGGCCATCGAAAATGCGAGCCGCCCCTCGGTTCCGGTCAAGCCCGGATCGACGCCCATGGCGGACAACAACGTTCGGAGGTCGCCGAGATCAACGCTCGTGATCTTGATGCCGGCATGCTCGCTGTCGCGGACCGTGATGTCGGTTCCGGTTGACGCCAGCACCAGCAGGTTCCTGAGCTGGGTGACGCGACCTTCAACTGCCGCAGCATTCGAACCTCGAAGGAGGATGGCTCCACCGATCGAATCGCCGGCTGGGATCACGGCAACGCCGGCGTCCTCGATCCACGCGGCAATGTTCTGAATCCCACCGACCGCAACCAGGGCCCGTTCGATCTGGGCGATCGCGCCAGCCTGGTTCGGGTCGGTTTTCAGGATGGCCAGCGCTCGCTGCGCGTTGGCGCCAATGCCGTGGATCTCGACAAACCCATAGGTGTTCGAGGGCAGCAAGGAAGCGAACCGACTCGTCGCCGGCGGCGGGTCGGTCGGCAACGAGGCGTCGAGCTTGGCCTCCTTGAGCGGCGCCGCCTGAACCTCGAACTGGACGGCGTCATCGACGACCCGCATGCCGATGACGAGCCACTCGGTCACGTTTTCGGCGATCGTGGAACCAATCCCGGCGCCGGGTGCAAGGTCATTCGCGAACCCCTCGGCGAGCGTGACCAGGGCCTTGCCCTCGACGTAGACGCGGGCGACCTGGTCGCCCTCGAGTCTCGTGCGGGCCGCCGTGAACCTTGCGTTGGTGTCGACACCTTTGTGATCGAGATGGGCGTCGATGCCCGCCCGGATGGCTTCCGGATCGCCGATGAGCATGAATCGACCATCCACGGCACAGGCCATATCGTTCTGGACGGACTCGATCGCCACCGCGCGGTGGGTTTCGAGCGCCGTTGCCGCCCCGAAGACGACTTGGCAGGTTATGGCGCCGTCGGTGCTCGCCACGACGAGGGCGGCTCGATTCTTCAGCCCATCGATGCCGGTCCCTACCACCAGTGGCCCCACGAGGAGCGGCTTGATCCGTGTTGCGTAGTCGACCGACCCGGACGATCCCTCGTTGATGAGACGGGTCAGGGTCTCATCGATTTTGGCGCTCAGATTGGACTGGTCGGCAAAGCCCGGGAAGTGGGCGAGGAGATTGCCCAGATGCTGCCGCTGATCGCCAGGCAGGTCCGGGCGGAGTTCGGCCACGATGACGCTGTCAGCGGGGAGATAGCGGAACGCCTCGGGAAGCGGCTTGGCGCCGAGGATCAGGGCGGCCGCCAGCGCGCCACCGATCGCCAGGGC
>JAYWFP010000079.1:0-5625 GCA_043778745.1 Chloroflexota bacterium | reverse complement strand
CTGCGCGGCTCGACCTGGCTCCGGGCGGGGATCCTGAACACGCAGGCAACCGAGTCCGATGTCGAGGGTCTGCTCGAGACGCTCCGCGAACTGGCCGCGGTGCGAGGCTAGGCGTCGGGCGGCGTGTCGACCCCGCGGAGCGCCAGTCGATCCTGCATTCGGAAGAATTCACCGATCACCGGAAGGAACCAGGGGCGGCCCTCGTACGGTACCGGAACCATCTGGAAGCGCAGTTTGGACAGTGCCGGTGCGGTGCCGCCACCGAGCCATTCGGCGGCTCGGGTTCCGAGATACGTGGACATGAGCACGCCTGTCCCGGAATAGCCGGTCGCGTGCATGATCCCTCCAAGCCGGCCGATGTGGGGCATGCGATCGAAGGTCATCGCGACCTTCCCACCCCACGAGTAGTCGATGCGATGGGCCCCGACCTGCGGGTGGATGTCGAGCATCCGTCCGTGGAGCAGCTTCGCGGTGCGATCGGTGGTGGTCGGCATGAAGCTGACCCGGCCGCCGAAGATCAGTCGTCGGTCCGCCGACACGTGCCAGTAGGACAGGAAATTCTTGGTGTCGAAATACGCCCGACCGGTCGGTGACAGCTCGTGGGCGAGGTCGGCGGGCAGCGGCTCGGTCGCGATGATATAGCTCCCGATCGGCACGATCCGCCGACGTACGCTCGGCGCGGCGCCATCGGCATAGCCGTTGGTCGCGACCAGGACATCGCGCGCCAGGATGGCACCGCGGGTCGTCTCGACGACGAATCGTCCATCGCCCTGGCGCCGGATCGAGAGAACCGGGGTGGATTCATGCAGGTCCGCGCCTGCCCGTTCGGCCATGCCAACCAGCCCCGCAAACCATTTCCCGGGATGCAGGACGCCGCCGGGCTCGATGGCCAGGCCGCCGTGATACGCGTCCGTCCCGATCTCGGTTCGCAGGTCGGCCTTCGCGATCACCTGCGCGGTCATCCCGAAGCCCTTCAGGGCCTCGGCCTCCTCGTGGAAAGCCGCAGCGTGGCTGGGCGCCCAGGCAAGTTCGAGCCAGCCGCTCGTGCGCAACTCCGCGTCGATGTCGTTGTCGCGGATCAGGCCGGTGACGAGTTCGAGAGCCTCCATGGATTCGCCATGGATGGCTCGCGCCAGCTCCGGGCCGTAGCGCTTGACGAGCGACGGTACGCCCCACTTGTAGCCCGGATGGATGATTCCTCCGTTCCGGGTTGATGCCCCCCAGCCGAGTGTTCGGGCCTCGAGCAGGACGGCCTTGGCGCCCTGGAGTGCGAGTTTGCGCGCCGCCGCGACACCCGTGTACCCGCCGCCCACGATCGCGACGTCCACGATGTCCGGGAGCTGGCGCCCGCTCCGATCGTGGAGCGGTGGCATCGTGGCATGCCAGTAGGGTCGGCGCTCGTAGTCGCTGTTGAGAGCGGGCTTCGTCATCGGGTCCATCGTACCGGTTCGCAACAGCAACCCGGGTTCGCTCGCCACCACGGACCGGGCGGGCGGGGCGGGTGGTGTGGGTGGCAGGGCGGGGCGGGCCGGCGCTGATGCGTTTCCGAGCGCATTCCGGTGTCGAGCACGCTTGTCCCGCACCCGAATCCGACGGATCCGACTGCCTGACACACTCGGTCGCGAGGAGAATGATGCGTTCGAGACATCAGCCGTGGCGGGGGCCGGGCCCATGCGTGCGCGGCGGCCGGGCAAGCCGGGCGGCCCCGGAACCGCATGTTGAGGCCCGACGATCAGGCGTCCGGCGCCTCATAGGCGATCATGCCGCCGGCCACGCTGAGCAGCACTCGACCTGACAGCTCTCGGCCGAGCAGGGGCGAGTTCTTGCCTTTCGAAGCCAGGGTTTCGGCGCTGACGCGCCAGCTGTCGGACCGATCGAACACGACGAGATCGGCGAGCGCGCCCTCGATGAGTCCGACGGCCCCAGCGGCGCCCGCGGTCCCCGTGCCGCCCTTGGTCCCAGCGGCGCCCGCACCGGATACCCGATCTCCGAGGACCCGTGCCGGTCCCGTGGTGAGTGCCGCGATCGCGGTTGCCAGCGTGAGGTGCCCGGCATCGACCGCCGCCACAACGATCCCGAGGGCGGTTTCGATCCCGCTGATCCCGTTGGCCGCGACCCCGAACTCCACAGCCTTGTCCACCGCCGCGTGGGGGGCGTGGTCGGTTGCAATCGCATCGGCGGTCCCGTCGGCAAGGGCCGCCAGACATGCCATGGCATCGTCGGGCGAGCGCAGCGGCGGGTTGACTCGGAGCGCTGAATTGAATGGAAGGGCCTCGATGGCGCCGTCCCGCCACGGGTCCCCGGTCGTCCCATCCGCGCCAGCGGCTTCCCAGCTCCAGCGTCGCGCGCCGGCGACCCACTCGTCGGTTAGCGCCAGGTGATGGGGCGTCACGTCGCAGGTGACCGGCAGGCCAGCCGCCTTAGCCCGACGCACAAGGTCAAGGGAGGCCGCCGTGGACAGATGAGTCAGGTGCAGGCGGGCGCCGGGAACGTCACGCAGGACGTCTGCGAGCAGCGTCAGATCTCGGCCCACGGCCGCCACCTCCGCCGCACCGGGCCAGCCTCGCAGTCCGAGAACGGTGGCGACGAGGCCGTCGTTCGCCTCCGCCCCGTCGGTCAGGGTTCGGTCTTCCGGGTGATCCACGATCGGCAGGCCGAGCATGCCGGCGTAGGCGAGGGCATTCCGGAAGAGCGCCGCCGAATGGACCGGCGATCCGTCATCGCTGAACCCGATGACGCCCGCATCGGCAAGCTCGCCGAGGAGCGCCAGCTGCTCCCCTGCCCGCCCGACCGAGACAGCGCCATAGGCAAGGAGTCGGACCGGCGCGCCCGCCGCCCTCGCTGCGTCGCGGATGCGCGCGAGAACCGATGGTTCGTCAAGGGCCGGGGTCGTATTCGGCATGACACAGACGGTTGTAAAGCCGCCGTGGGCTGCGGCGGCAAGCCCGGTCGCGATGGTCTCCGCGTCCTCATTGCCCGGCTCCCGGAAATGGGCGTGCAGGTCGATGAAACCAGGCGCTACCACGACACCCGACGCATCGATGCCCTCCGCGTCCGCGCCATCGAGCCATGTGACGGTCTCGAGGATGCCGCTGGCAACAACGATTTCGCCCGGACCCTCTCTGCCCGAGGCCGGATCGACGAGCCAGGCGCGCGAGATGTCGAGATCGGCGAGCGGGCGTGGCGTCATGCGGCTGTCACTTCGCCCGACGCGCGTCCCGGCCGACCCCCGTCGCGGCCGGCACCCTCGCGCGCGCCGGCGAGGCCGGCACCGTCGCGGCCGGCACCATCCCGGCCGGCACCCTCGCGCGCGCCGGCGAGGAGATACAGCACGGCCATGCGCACCGCAACCCCGTTGGCGACCTGGTCGGTGATCACGGACTGGCTGCCCACAGCGACATCGGCGGCGATCTCGACGCCTTCGTTCATCGGCCCCGGGTGCATCACGAGTGCCTCGGGTTTGGCCAGGGCGAGGCGCTCGCGGGTCAATCCGAACCGTGCCGCGTATTCGCGGAGCGAAGGCAGCAGACCCGAGGCCATTCGCTCGCGCTGGATCCGGAGCGCCATGACGACGTCGGCATCCCGAAGGGCGGCGTTGAGGTCGGACGTGACGGTGAATCGACGCGATCCCGCGACACCGGCAGCGGACCAGGCATCGAAGCCGCGCAGGAGCGTGGTCGGCCCGCAGACCCAGACATCGGCTCCCGCTGCGGTCAGAGACCAGAGGTTGCTGCGCGCGACGCGCGAGTGGAGGACGTCGCCGAGGATCACGATCTTCCGACCACGCACGGACCCCCCCGGCAATCGCGCCTGGAGCGTGTACAGGTCCAGGAGGGCCTGCGTGGGGTGGGCATGCCAGCCGTCACCGCCGTTGAGGACGCTGCCCGAGAAATGCTCCGCGGCGAGATAGGGCGCCCCGGAAGTCCCATGCCGAAGCACGATCATCCGCGCGCCGAGCGCCTCGACGGTCCGGATCGTGTCGATCAGGGACTCTCCCTTCGCAACCGAGGAGCTCCCCGCCGCGATGTTGATGACATCGGCCGACAGGTTCTTGGCGGCGACCTCGAAGCTCACTCGTGTTCTCGTCGATGCTTCGTAGAACAGGATCGTGACGCCCCATCCGCGCATGATCGGGACCTTCGGGATCTCGCGGCTCAGGATCTCGGCCATCGAAGCCGTGGTCCGCATCACGAGGTCCAGATCGTCCGAAGACAGGACGTCCACGTCGAGCAGGTGACGATGTATCCAGCGCCCCGCCGGGGCAGCGTTCGGGCCGCCGGTCGGACCCGAGATCGCGAGGTCCGCCACATCATCCGGCGCCAGGACCGCGGGATTTGCGGACAGGTTCACGGGATCGTTACCGCAGCGTCGCTCGATTCCGGCGCGCGATCGATGTCTACGGCATCCTCGCCGTCGATCTCCTCGATACGGACGCGGACCAGCTCCTCGCGGGACGTCGGGACGTTCTTGCCGACATGGTCGGCCCGGATCGGCAGCTCCCGATGCCCTCGATCGACCAGCACGGCGAGGCGGATCGCGCGCGGCCGTCCGAATTCCATCAACGCGTCCATCGCCGCCCGGATGGTCCGGCCCGTGTACAGGACGTCGTCCACGAGAACGACGGTCGACCCGGTGACATCGAATGGCAGGTCCGTGCCCTTGACCACAGGCTGCTGGGCGAGCATCGAGAGGTCGTCGCGATAAAACGTGATGTCCAGAGCACCGACGGGCAACGTTGCGTTCTCGTGCTCAAGGATGGCCTGTGCGAGCCGCCGGGCGATCGGAACGCCACGGCGCTGGATGCCGACGAGGACGAGTGCCTCGGTCCCGGCGTGCTTCTCGACGATCTCATGGGAGACGCGGATCACCGCCCGTCGGATCTCCTCCGCGGTCATGATTCGCCGGCCCGTCAACGCGATTCTCCGGATCTGGGGAGCGTCGCGGCGCTGCGACGTGGCACTGGCGCCTCCTCTCCTTCCGGCCTCTCCGGGCCCGTCGCCCGGCTCTCATGGCCGGTCCTCGAAGGTTCCCGTGGAGTCTACCGCGCGAGGCGTTCGGCGGTCAGTAGATGGAGACGGTCACGGTGGTGGTGCCTGACCACCAGCCACAGCCACAGATCGCGAAGAAGTCGGGGCGATACATGTCGATGATCCGGCGGGTGCCGGCGACCGGCCCGTAATCGTTGACCACCCGATCGATGCATCCGTTCGCCCCGCAGATCACGATGATCGTGCCTCGCGGCAACCGCATCGCGGTGGTCCCGTTGTCGTAGAAGCTCGCGTAGCCGCTGATCTTGTAACGCGGCGCCTTCCAGTCCCACGCCGCTGGCGCGACGGGGACGTTCGGGGCGACGCGGGCCTGCGGCTGCTCGCCGGTATCGGCCACCGACTCGAAGAACGTCGAGTTGGCATCCAGTTGACTCGCCGACGCGTACGCCGGATCAGCGGCTGCGATCACTGGGGTCGCGTTACCGCCATTCGCCACGAGAATGACTTCACGAAATGCTGCCGGCGTAATCGGCTGATCGGGACTCGGTTCATGAGATCCGACCAAGCCGGGCAGCGATCCGAGCGCGAGTACGGCGGTGAGCGCCGCGATCGCGACCGTTCTGCTGGGTCGCACACC
>JAYWFP010000078.1:0-5625 GCA_043778745.1 Chloroflexota bacterium | reverse complement strand
GTTGCCCTCGTCGAGCGAGCGAGAGCCGGAGATGAGGAGGCGTTTGCCAGCCTGGCACGTGCGGCTGGAGATCGACTTCTCGCCATCGCGTATCGGATGCTGCGCGACCTCGGGCTGGCGGAAGATGCCGTCCAGCAGACCCTCGTGATCGCCTGGCGAGAGTTGCCACAGCTCCGCGACATCGAGCGCTTCGATGCGTGGATCCACCGGCTCCTCGTCAATGCCTGCTATGCGGAGGCCAGACGTGGCCGCCGCTGGGCGGCGAATGTCCGGGTTCTGCCGATCGAGGGACCGGCGGCACCCGACGAGTTCCTGGCGGTCGTCCAGCGCGATCAGCTCGACCGTGGCTTCCGGCGCCTGCCGCCGGAGCAGCGGGCCGTATTCGTCTTCCATCACTACCTGGGCCTGACCTTGCCGGAGACAGCCGATGAGCTCGGCGTGCCGCTTGGCACGGTCAAGTCGCGATTGCACTACGCCACCAACACGCTGCGGGCGGCCCTCGAGGCGGACCTGCGGTTGCCTACCGATACCTCGCGGGAGCATCTGGCATGAGCACGGATCGAGACTTTGATCGAATCGCCGGGGCATGGCTGGCCGAAGGGCCGACCGAGCTCACGGACCGCGTGCTCGACGCTGCCCTCGACGAGGTCCACTTGACGCATCAGCGGCACCGATTGACGGTGCCGTGGAGGACCTCACCAATGTCCATGCCCATTCGACTTGCAGCCGGGATCGCGGTCATCGCGGTGCTCGGTGTCGCGGGCTTCGCCTGGCTCAACCGCGGCCCGGCGATCGGGAATTCGCCCGGTCCGACGCCGTCCGCGAGCCCGATCGCGTCACCGTCGATCGGTGCCGCGCCGACGCCGCCGCCGCGACCGTCACCTACGCCGATCGATCCGACCGCCTGGACGCCGTTCACCTCGGCGCGCCATGGGTACTCGGCCCGCTATCCAGGGGATTGGGTACTCACCGCCGCCTCGGCGCCGGCGACCCTGGCCGACCTGACCGGGGCGGTGGCGGCCGTCTTCGACCATGTCAAGTCACCGGCGGCCCCAGCGGACGAGTTCCTCGGAGTTTCCACCAGGCTACCGGCCGGGATGTCCCAGGCCGATTGGATTGCGGCGTACAGAAAGCCCGTTGTCGACGCGTATGGCGCGAGTTGCTTCCCGCCGCCGGACCAGTGGAAGCCGGTCACGGTGGACGGCCACATGGGCGGGCTATACGTCGGTTGCAACTACGTTGAGTCAACGACGTTCGTGGATGGGCGTGCCTACATCTTCACGCTCGGCCGTTCCCTCGGTTTTCCAGCCACCGCGGCGACCGAGGATCTCCTCCGAGCATTCCTCTCGACGGTGACGATCGATCCTGCCGCAGCGGACGACACGCCCGTGACTCCCTAGGCCACCCTTTCAGTCCGGGAACGCCTCCGGGCCGCGTTCCGCGAGTTCGGAGGCTTCTCGCGCGGCCTCGGATGCATACGATGGCGGCGGGGATCACCAGCGGGTGGTGGCCGAACAGGCACCGTTTGGAACGGCTCGCAGCCGTCCTGAACCTTTCGCGATGACCGACCATCTGTCTGGCCCAGCACCCCGCCGTCCGACTTGACATCATGATGCGTTTTGACCAGACTTCATGATGTGCCTACGCGAACGACCTTGACCCTGGACGATGATGTGGCGGCCGGCCTCCAGCGCGAGGCGCAGCGATCCGGCCTGCCATTCCGGTCCGTTGTGAACAGGGCTCTCCGGGCGGGCCTCGAGGCGCCCAGAACTCGGCCTCGCCCGTTCGAGGTTGAAGCTCAGGCTCTCGGGCTCCGCCCGGGCCTCGACCTCGATGATGTCGAGGGTCTTCTCGAAGCGCTCGACGGCCCCGATCGTCGATGATTCTCATCGACGCAAACCTGCTGCTCTACGCGTATGACGCGTCGAGCCCTCGCCACGAGAAAGCGAGGCAATGGTTCGAGGGCGTAATGAGCGATGAACCCGATGTTCGATTCGGGCTGATGACCTTGCTGGCCTTCGTCCGGCTGGCCACCGATCAGCGCGTTTTCGACCGACCGCTCGAGACCGCACGGGCCATTGACATCGTCGAGTCCTGGCTGGCACGCACAAACGTGTCTGTGGCTCAGCCGAGTGAGCGCCACTGGGCGGCACTGGCCGCGCTTTCGACTTCGGCCAAGGTTCGCGGTTCGCTGGTCATGGACGCTCACCTCGCCACCCTGGCCATCGAGCACGGGGCGAGTCTCGCCACGACGGACCGCGACTTCACTCGCTTTCCGAGTCTTCGCTTCGCGGACCCGCTGGCCTGACGAGGTCGCCTTCCAGCGGAGCCCTTGCGTCAGCGCGACCACGAGCCCGCCCGCGCGGGCGGGACTTCAGTCCGGGAAGGCCTCGGGTCGCGATCCGTGAACTCAGAGGCTTCTCGTGCCGCCTTTGCGGGAGGGGGTCGACGTCCGACTGAACGATTTCGATACTGCGTACCCTCATGCTCAGTAGACCGTGGTCACGTCGATCTCGGCAATCCGTCCGGAGACCCATGGACCGAGACCTCGTCGAGCGGGCGCGCTCGGGCGACCAGTCGGCGTTCGCGGAGCTGGTGCATCAGACGAGCGACACGCTGTTCGGGATCGCCCGGCGGATCCTGCGCGATCCCGGTCTCGCCGAGGACGTTCTGCAGAACGCCCTCGTGACCATCTGGCGGAAACTGCCGCACCTGCGGGAGCCAGAACGTTTCGATGCCTGGGCCTACCGGATCGTCGTTCACGCCTGCTACGCGGACGCGCCGCGCAACCGGGTGTGGGCGTCGACCGTCCGCGTTCTCCCGGTCGACCGGGCGAACGAAACGGACGACTTCCAGTCGCTTTCCGATCGCGACGAGCTGGAGCGCGCCTTCCGCGTGCTGCCGCTCGACCAGCGGGCCGTCTTCGTCCTTCACCACCACGTGGGGTTGCCCCTGGTGGCGGTGGCCGAGACCCTCGGGATCCCGGACGGGACGGCGCGCTCACGACTCCACTACGCAACGCGCGCGCTCAGGACAGCCTTCGAGGCATCCCGGGCTCGAGACGATCTCCGTGAGGTCACGCCGGCATGAACGACAACCGCTCCTTTGAACGCGCCACCCACGACTGGCTGGAGGACGGTTCCGACCGCACTTCGGCCGCCATGATCGATGCCGTCCTCTTCGCGGTCCGAACCACGCCCCAGGAGCGGGATCTCCAGATCCCGTGGAGGACCCCCACCATGCCCAAGAGCCTTCGTCTCGCGGCGATGTTCGCCATCGTGGCGGTCCTCGGAATCGGAGCGTCCGCGCTCCTCCGCAACGGATCTTCGGTCGGCCCCGGCACGACAGCGAGCCCGACGACGATTCCGAGCCCCACGACGCCACCGAGCGCGACCCCGTCGACGAGCGTGACGCCGTCACCCAATACGGCGCGGATCCCGCACGGCCCCCTCGCGGCCGGGACCTACACGACGACGGTGTTGACGCCGCCGACGACGTTCGCCGTTCCGGCCGGCTGGATCAATTCGTTTGAGACCACCGACAGGATCACCCTGTACCTCGCCGACAATGCCCATCAGGTCAGCATCGCGCGGGTGATCGGTGATCCCCTCGTCTATGCGCGACCGAATCCGGACTACACGATCGCGAATCCGTCCGCGACGACGGTCGCGGGCCTCCCCGGCGAGCAGACCACGTTCGTCCTTTCAGCCACCGCGAAGGTGAAATCGTTCTATCCCCTTTCGTCGCTGGTCGATTCGGCGCAGCAGGGAGGCGACGCCACGCTCGAGCTCGTTCAGCACGGCACCGAGGCGCGCGTGATCATTGTGGATGTGTCTGGCACCAGGGTCGTGATCCTGATCCAGCGGCCGATCGGCGACACGACCGACTTCGATGCGATGGCCCAGGCACTCGTCGATTCGATGACCTTCAACTGAGTAATCAGTCCGGGAACGCTTCCGGGCCTCGCTCGGCGAGCTCGGAAGCTTCTCGCGCGGCCTCCGACGCGTCCGGCGGGAGCCAAGAATATGGATAGCGGTCGTCGTCGAGCGTCATCGCCTCGTTCGTCAGGAAGAGCGGGTGGAACGTGTCCACCATCACTGCCAGCTCCTCGGTGGCATCGCGGCCGATAGATGCCTCGACCGTGCCCGGATGCGGGCCATGGGGGATGCCGGCCGGATGGGCCGTGAAGGAGCCTATCTCCACGCCCCGCCGGCTCATGAAGTTGCCGGCCACGTAGTAGATGACCTCGTCGCTGTTGATGTTCGAGTGGTTGTAGGGCGCCGGGATCGCCAGCGGGTGGTAGTCGAACTTGCGCGGGACAAAGGAACAGACCACGAAATTCCGCGCCTGGAACGTCTGGTGGACCGGGGGTGGCTGGTGGACCCGACCGGTGATCGGCTGGAAGTCGGCGATGTTGAACCGGAACGGCCACAGGTACCCGTCCCAGCCGATGAGATCGAACGGATGGCTCCGATAGTGGTACGCAGTCACGCGATCCGTCGAGCGGACGTCGACGATGAACTCCCCGGTCTCCTCCCGCGGTGCCACGTCCGCCGGCGCGTGCAGGTCGCGCTGGGAGTATGGCGCGTGCTCGAGGAGCTGGCCGTAGTCGTTGCGATAGCGCTTGGGCGGCTCGATCTCGGATGGGCACTCGAGCCAGAGCATCCGCTGCTCCGATTCCGGATCCGGATCCAGGCGCCAGGTCGTCCCGATCGGGAGGACGAGGTAGTCGCCCGGTCCGTACGGCAGCGGGCCGAAGATCGTGTCGCACACGCCGGTGCCTTCGTGGACGTAGAGCATCTCGTCCGCGGCGCCATTGCGATAGAAGCGGCCCGGCTCCATCGGCCCGGCTGGCCGCACGATCCCCATGACCACGTCGTGGTTGAAGAACAGCGGCACCCGGCCGCTGACGATGTCCCCGCCGACCGGCAGGTCCCAGGCCTTGACGAGGTGATGGCGATGGGCCGGCTCGTCGGCCGCCTCGATCTTGACGCGCCGAACTGGCTCGATCTTGTGGGTGACGGTCGGCGGAACGAGGTGGTACAGCAGTGAACTGCGGCCCGAGAACCCCTCGACCCCGAACAGCTCCTCGGCATACAGGCCGCCGTCGGGGCGCCGGTGCTGGGTGTGGCGTTGGGGCGGGACGCTGCCGTTGCGAACGTAGTACATGGAACGACTGGCCTCCTCGGGCGAGGAGGCCAGTCTAATCGGGCTGGGCCCTGGCACCGGATCGACGGGTCAGGGTTCGATCTGGATCGATTCGACGATCGCCCGAAGCTCGGCCTGGCGCTGGGGCGAGGTCCCGACATAGTCCGTGCTCTGGACCACGACCCGAATGCCATCGATATCGAGGATCCAGAGGTGCCAGCGGCTGCCGGGTCCCTGGGCATAGATCCCGGGTTCCCATGGGAAGTAGGACGCCGGACAGGCGGAGATATCGGACGGGACCTGCAGGTCGACGTACTTCCCCGCGTACCCCGCGAGCGTGACGTCAATGGGAGTCGTCACGTCGAGCTTGGGATGATCCACGAGGGCGCTCACGAAGTCGTCGACGGTCGGACCGACCGGGATGTTCGGTGCCGCCTCGTCGCCGCAGGGCTCGGCATACAGCCCGCCGCCCCGCGA
>JAYWFP010000077.1:0-5654 GCA_043778745.1 Chloroflexota bacterium | reverse complement strand
ACGGCCATGTTTCGGCCAGATACGAACCGGGGTCGTGGTACGTCCAACAAGGCGCCAAGTTCCAGCCACATACGACCCGGGGTCGTGCAAGGTTCGGCGCCGGGCGTGCCGGCGCCCGGAATCGGCACCGATCTCGGGACCCTGAGCACGGTCGCCTCGCACGTTTGCCGCTCGATGGGGCTCAAGAGATGGTGAGCGGCACCTAACACGAAGGCTGTTCGTATTTGGGCCTCGGCCGAGCCACGCCGTGGCGTTGTTGCCTGGCTGCGTGGGCTACTTGCCGCCCCCGAACAGGGTCCCGAAGACGCCTCGGATGAAGTTCTGGCCGGCCTTCGAGGTCAGAACCCTGCCGGCAGTCCGGACTCCGGTATTGACCATCCGATCGCGCTGACGGGCCGTCGCGGCGTCGACCCGTCGCTGGGCCGCTCGCGCCCGCTCGGCCTCCCGTTGGGCCCGCGCGATGTCGCGCGCCTGCTGCTCGATGGCTCGACGCTGCTGGGCGGGTGTCATCAGCCCGCCGCCGGCATCCGTCGGTGCCGGGACTCCGGCGGCCGCAGCGGCCGAAGCCGCGGCTGCAGCGGCCGAAGCCGCGGCCGCGGCGGCCGCCTGACGCGCTGCCGCGAGTCGGCCCGTGATGATCTCGTGGGCGCTGACCGGGTCGATGGTCTGCCCGTACTTCGTGGCAAGGAGGCCGCCTGCCGTGATCGTCCGGAACGTCGGTTCGTCAATCGCCGCCATGAGCGAATCGGGCGGAATCAGTCGCGTGGCGGCCAGCGCAGTCGGGACGCCCTTGGGCGACAACACCGTGACGAGTGCCTCGCCGGTCCCGAGCGAAGTGATGGTCCGCTCGACGTCGTAGAACTCGGTCATAGGGAAGGTCCGTGCAGTCTTGCGCAGGGCGTCGGCGTCGTCGGGTGTAAAGGCTCGGAGCGCGTGCTGGACTCGATTGCCGAGCTGCGAGAGGACGGACGCCGGGACATCAGTCGGGGCCTGCGTGACGAAGTACACGCCTACGCCCTTGGACCGGATGAGGCGCGCCGTCCGCTCGATCTGCTCCATGAGCGCGTCCGACGCGTCGTGGAACAGGAGATGGGCTTCATCGAAGAAGAAGCACAGCTTGGGCTTCGGGAGGTCCCCGACCTCGGGCAGGAGCTCGTACAGCTGGGCGAGCATCCAGAGCATGAACGTGGAGAGCAGGCGCGGCTGGGTCATGACGTCGCTGAGTTCGAGGAGGGAGACGATGCCGCGGCCGTCGGGCGTCGTCCGGAGGAGATCCCGGACATCGAATTCAGGCTCGCCGAAGAAGATGTCGGCGCCGGCCTGCTGGAGGACGACGATCGACCGAAGCAGGACGCCGACGCTCGCGGCGGACATGCCGCCGTAGTCGGCGAGGATCGGCTTGCCCTCGTCCGACGAGAGGAACTTGAGCGTCGTCACGAGGTCGTCGAGGTTGAGCAGCGCGAGATCGTTGTCGTCGCAGTACTTGAAGATCAGGGCGAGGATCGACGTCTGGGTGGGGTTGAGGTCGAGGACCTTGCCCAGCAGGACCGGCCCGAACGAATGGACCGACGCCCGGACCTGGGCACCGCGGGCTCCCGACAGGGACAGGAATTCCACGGGATGCCCCTGCACCTTGAACTCGAATTCCATCGAGGCGCAGCGTTCCAGGATCTTCGGGTTGCTCGCATCGCCCGGCGCCGCCACTCCAGTGACATCGCCCTTGATGTCGGCGACGAATACCGGGACGCCTGCCTGGGACAGCTGGCCCGCCATGATCTGAAGTGTTTTCGTTTTGCCCGTGCCCGTGGCGCCGGCGATGAGGCCGTGGCGATTGAGCATCGCGAGCGGGATCTGGACGCGCGGATCGTTCACGAGTGCGCCGTCGTGCATGGCGCTTCCTAGCACAATCGCGGACTCGCCCGGTTTCAATTCGTAGGCGGTGCGGATGGCGTCGGCGAAGGCGTCGGACATGGTTCCTCGCATGATTGCGCGCACGCTGGAGCAGTTGAGATTACCATTCGGAAGCCTCAAACTGGCGAGCGCGGCCACTGATCTGGCGAGCGGCCCCTGATCCAGATCGTCCGTATCGACACGAGCCCACGGGAGATCCCATGAAGATCGAGGAAGTCGAGGGCATCGGGCCCGCCTATGCCGTCAAGCTGCAGGCAGCTGGCATCAACACCACCGACGACATGTTGATGGCCGGCGCGACTGCCGCCAGCCGCGACAAGGTCGCGGAAATGACCGGAATCAGCGGCAAGCTGATCCTGGAATGGACGAATCACATCGACCTGATGCGCATCAACGGCGTCGGGTCCGAGTACTCGGACCTGCTCGAGGCTGCCGGCGTCGACTCCCCCGCGGAGCTCGCCCAGCGCAACGCGAAGAACCTCGCCCAGACATTTGCAGAGCTCGATGCGGCCCGCCCGAACACGATCCGTCGCGTGCCGTCCGAATCGGTCGTCGCCGGCTGGATCGAGCAGGCAAAGAAGCTCCCGAAGATGGTCAGTCACTGACGACGCCCTGCCCTGTTCCATCGGCCGGCCTGCCTGGCCCGCCACACCAACAGCGGAGGGACATAGTCCAGTGATGGCCGAATTCAAGGCATTCCTGCTCAAGACCAACGCACTGGCCCTCGCGGTCGGCGTCATCATCGGCATCGCGCTCGGGGGCGTTGTCGGGTCGCTCGTGAACGACATCATCATGCCGCCGATCGGCGTCCTCCTCGGTGGCGTCGACTTCACCGGGCTGGTGATCACGCTCAAGGATGCCGTCGGCGACGCGCCCGCGGTGACCATCAACTGGGGTACGTTCGTCCAGACCGTCATCAACTTCATCGTGATCGCCCTCGTCGTCTTCATGATCGGGAAGATGATGCTCAAGGAGGCACCGGTGGCACCGCTGGCCCCCGCCAAGAACTGCCCGTACTGCAAGCAGGACAACGCGGTCGACGCGTCGAAGTGCATGCACTGCGCGAGCGCCATCTGACCTGCGCTCGGCAGCGCGGGCCACGGCCCGCCGGCAACGGCGGGCCGTTTTCATGTCAGCCTCAGACGCCGAACGACTCCGAGGCACGCGGGTAGGACCCCAGAACCCGAACCATCGTGGACGCGGCACGGAGGTCCACGAGGGCCGCGGCACAGGACGGTTCCACGGCGTCGGCGTCCACGTCGGCCCAGAACACGTACTCCCAGGCGACCCGCCGGCTGGGTCTTGACTCGAGTGACGAGAGATTGACGCCGCGGGATGCGAAGGCCTCGAGCGCCCTGAGAAGCGTCCCGGGTTCGTTGCGCACCGCGAAGGCCAGCGTCGTGCGCCGCGGACCAGCGGGTACATGGCTCTGGCGTGGCGGTTCCTGATCAAGTCCCACGATCAGGAACCGTGTCCGGTTATCCACAGCCCCCTGGATGTCGTGTGCGAGGATCTCCAGATCAAACAGCGCTGCGGCTCGCGGTGACAAAACCGCAGCCGCGCCGCGCTCCGCGCTGTCCCGGATCATCTTGCCGGCGCCGGCTGTGTTGTAGGTCGTGAGGGTCGTCCAGGGCCGGGAGCGCAGGAATGCCTCCGCCTGCCCGAGCGCCTGGATGTGCGAGTAGACCCGGCCGATCTCGTCGAGCGACTGCCCGCCGAGGGCCGCGAGGCAGAGGCGGACCGGAACGACCACCTCGCCGGTGACCCGAAGGTCGAACTCCAGCAAGAGGTCGTATGTCTCTCGAACCGTCCCGTTCAGCAGATTCTCAATCGGCAACAGGCCCGCGCCGGCGGTACCGCCGGCGACTGAGGCAAAGACATCACGGAAACTGCCGACCGCCATCCGCGGAACCTCGCCGAACGCGGCGATGACCGCGTCCTCGGCGAAAGCACCAGGCTCGCCAGCATAGGCAACCGGGCCACCCGACCGCGCGAGCTCAGGCATCGGTTGCGAACTGGGTCACGTACGCCGACTACTGCTCGAACCAGGCCGTCGTGTCGTGATGAGCCTCGTCCTGATCGAACTCCGCTCGCTTGGCCGCCCCGGACCCCTGGTTCGCGGAGCGGGCCACGCGCTTGCCAAGCCCGGCATCGTCGGCCGCACCCGCCCAATGGGCCTCCTCGAGCATCGTGTTGAGTGCCTCGACATAGGCCTCGATCGAAGCTGCGATGATGTTGGTTCCCCGGGCCTCGCCGTCGTACTCCCCTGCCCCGCGGGCGCCCACGGCCGACTCAGGCGGGCGGATCCGGATGCTCACCAGACCCTCCGCATCCGGGCCCTCCGCCACGGCGTGAACGTCATAGCGCACGAGTCGGGGGTGGCCATGGAGGACCTCGACGAGGGCCGTGTCGACGGCACCGAACAGGGCGTCGACGGCGCCGTTGCCCTGTGAGGAAGCCTGCCAGTGATGGTCGCCGGCTTCGATGACCACGGCGCCGCGGCTCTGTGAATTGCTGCCGGACGTGACCGTCCAGCGCGCGAGGCGAAGTGCATCAGTATGTGACATCGGGGCTACCTCCCGGGCCTGATCGTGGTGAAGTGTCGCTCGTCCCGACGCCGAAGTTCGGCACCGGACTTCCAGATCGCATATTCGAGACTGTCGCCGAGGGCGATCGCCGACGCGGCGATGATGTTCGTGTCCGAGCCCATGGTGGACCATTCCCGCGAACCATCCGAGGATTCGATCGTGACGCGCGTTCGAGCCCCGGTCGCTGCCGTGGAATCGAGGATCCGGACCTTGTAGTCGTACAGGTGAACGGCATCGAGGACCGGGTAGAACGCGCCCAACGCCTTGCGCAGCGCCGTGTCAAGCGCGTTCACGGGCCCATTGCCGTCGGCAGCAGTGTGGAGGACCTCACCGTCCACCTCGACCTTGACCGTTGCCTCCGCCAGCAGTTCACGACCGCCGCGCTGCTCCACGAGGCACGTGTAGTCGAGGATCTTGAAAGGCGGAACGTAGTCCGCGGCCTGGCGGCGGATCAGCAGCTCGAATGACGCTTCGGCGCCCTCGAAGGACAGGCCTTCATGTTCGAGGCGCTTGATCAGCGCCGACAGCTGTTTCGGGTCGACGCCCTCGAGACCATGACCGAGTTGTCGAGCGCGGATCGCGGTGTTGGCCTTGCCACCGAGCTCGGAAACGACGAGTCGACCCTCGTTCCCGACCAAAGCCGGGTCGACGTGCTGATAGGAGCGTTCCACCTTCGCGACAGCAGCGCCGTGGACGCCGCCCTTGTGGGCGAAGGCCGATCGGCCCACATAGGGCTGCCAGTCGTTGGGCGCGAGGTTCGCGATCTCGGCCACCGAACGCGACAGCTCGGTCAGGTCGGCGATGGCTCCGCCGCCCGCCGGCACGAGGACGAAATCGGTCTTGAGGGCAAGATTGGCGAGGATGCTGATCATGTTGGCATTGCCACAGCGCTCCCCGTAGCCGTTGATCGTGGCCTGGACGTGACGGACGCCTGCGCCGACCGCCGCGATCGAGTTTGCGACCGCCATGTCGGCGTCGTTATGGGTGTGGATGCCCCACGTGACAATGGGCGCGCTGGCGTCCGCGGCCAGCGCCGCCTGGGTCGTGCTCACCACCTCGAGGAGGCGAGCGGTCAGCGTTCCCCCATTCGTATCGCACAAGACGAGGGTCCGGGCGCCGGCGTCCCGTGCGGCGCGCAGGGTTGCCAGCGCGTAG
>JAYWFP010000076.1:0-5678 GCA_043778745.1 Chloroflexota bacterium | reverse complement strand
GGGTGATCGGGTATGAGCCGTAGAACAACGTCCGGCGTGCCAGCTGCGACGCGGCCACAAAGCCGAGCGCCGCCGCCTCGTTTCCGGTGATGTTGCGGTACTTGCCGGGACGCAGCCGGGCCGGCGGGACGATGTACCGCTCGTGGAAGATCTCGGTCGTCTCACCGAAGTTGTAGCCGGCCTTCAGGGCGCGCTTGTTGCCTTCGGCAATGACGGGTCGGCGGGAGAACTTCTCGTCGATCCATTCGAGCGTCGGGGCCATGCTCCGTTCGTACAGCCAGAACATCAGGCCGAGGGCGAAAAAGTTCTTGGTCAGGTCGACCTGCTTGTTCGTGAGCTCGAGGCCCTCGGCGGCGCGGGCGTTGAGCGTCGAGATCGGGATCTGGAACAGGTTCCACGCTGCCAGGGATCCGTCGGTCAACGGGTTGCTGTCATAGCCCACCTTGTTCAGGTTCGCGGTCGTGAACGCATCAAGGTTCACCACGAGCGCGCCACCAGGCGGAAGATCCCCGATGTTGGATTTGAGAGCGGCTGGATTCATCGCCACGAGCACGTCGGGCTCATCGCCAGGGGTGTGGATCTCGGTAGAGGAGAAACTCAGCTGGAAGCCGGACACACCGGGCAACGAGCCGGCCGGCGCCCGGATCTCGGCCGGGTAATCCGGGTAGGTGCTGATGTCGTTGCCGAAGACGGCGGCCGTCCGCGTGAACTGCGTACCGGTGAGTTGCATCCCGTCGCCCGAATCGCCGGCGAAACGAATGGTGACGCGCTCGAGCTGACGCTCGGGTACCGCTCCGCGCGCGGGGGCCACGTCGCCCTTTGTCACGCACCCTCCGTCTCGGGAATCACCTGGTGGGGTCGTGGCGGGAGGTTGAGCAGCTCCTCCGGGAATGCCTCGGCGAGGTACCTGAGGACATCCACGGGTCGGACGACGCCGACGAGCATGTCATCGTCATCGACCAGTGGCACGTTGCGATAGCGACCGGTCTGCATCAGGTCGATGGCGTGGCGCACCGGCTGATCAAGATGGAGCGTCCACGGATGCTCCTTCATGATCGATTCAACCGGCCGATTGAGATCCACCACGGTGCCGACGAGGCGGGCGAAGATGTCTCGTTCGGTGAGGACGCCGCGCAGCCGGCCATCGGCATCCGTCACGAAGACGGAATCCGCGCTCCCGGTCTGTCGGATCACCTCGATGCAGTCGGCGAGGCTGGTGCCCGGGCGAACGGTGATCGGGTCACGCAGCGCGAGCACGCGGAGCTCCACGTCTGCTACCGATGGAACCCGGGCCGCGACGTCGCGTTCGGTCAAGTCAGTCACGAGAAGGAAGTGTAGAGCGTTCGGCGCGGAGCGCCACTGGCGACAGGGCGCAGCCCCGCGCGACGCCCGAGTGCCCGGTGCCACGCGTCTGGTGCCGCGCGTCTGGTGCCACGCGCCCCCGCCGCGCCCTTGCGCTCGATCACCCGCCGCGCCCTTGTGCTCGATCACCCGCCGCGCCCTTGCGCCACGGGACCGGGCCGGAAGCGCTAGCCTCGCGCGATGCCATCTCCACTCGTTGTCGGGATCCTGCTGACCATCGTGTCGGCGTTTGGGTTCGGGTCCGGGGCACTCTTCGCGAAGCCGGTGTACGCGGCCGGCGTGGACTGGCACACGCTGATGACGTGGCGGTTCACGCTCGGAGCGTCCCTGTCGTGGGTCTGGGTGGTGATGACACCGGGGGGTCGAGCAGCACTGGCCACGCTGGATCGGCGGGCCGTTTACGTGGCCATCGCCCTCGGCATCCTGTACACCGGGAACTCGTCCACGTACTTCGCAGGCCTCGAGACCGTCCCGGCATCGCTTGCCGCGCTGATCGTCTACATCTACCCCGCCGTTGTGGCCGTCCTGACGCTTCGACTTGGGCACCGACTCGAGGGCCGGCGAGCCTGGGGTGCCCTGGCGCTGGCGCTGGCAGGCGTGGCCCTCGCCGTCGGGACCATCGACGCGTCAACGGCTCCCCCCGTGTCGGGCCTTGTCCTGATGGTGGCTTCACCGTTGATCTATTCGGTGTGGATCGTCCTGTCGGCTCGCCTTGCCGGCGAGCGCCGAGCCGGCGTCGGGCGTGACGGCGGTGGAGGAGCCGGCGGCGCTCATCCGCTGGCCGCCGGAGCCGTCATGATGACCGCCACTGCGACCGCATTCTGGATCTCGGCGCTGGCGGTTGGTCGTCCTGTTCTGCCCGCGCAGATCCCCAGCGAGGCATGGGGCGGGATCGCCGGGGTCGGCGTCGTGGCGACCTTCATCGCGATCCAGACGTTCTACGCGGGAGCCCACCGGATCGGCGCGGCTCGAGCGTCCCTCGTCAGTACCGTGGAGCCGATCTGGACGATCGTTCTCGCCGGCGCCCTCTTTGGCGAGCGTCTCTCGGGAACGCAGCTGGTCGGAGGGGCGATGATCCTTGTCGGCGTGGTGATTGCCCAGACGGGTCCGACGGCGCGCCGTGCGAGCACCCTGCGAATCGCAGACGAATAGGTTCCGGCGGGCAAGCCGCCGTGTGTCGCGGCCCCGCCTTCGGCCCCCGGGAGCCCGGCCCCCGCCCTCAGCCCGGGAGGCCTGCCCGAGCGCTCGCGAGCGCGGCCTTCGCCCCCTCGGCGATGAACGATCCTTCCGAGCCGACGCCCAGGAACGTGAATCCACGAGCGAGATGCGAACCGAAGGCCGCATGGTCGTACAGCAGGATGCCGGCCGCCTTGCCGTGGGCACGGCAGGCCGCGACGACCGCATCGAGCGCGGCAAGGTAGGCCCGGTCGGAGAACTGACCGGGCACGCCGAGTGAATGCGACAAGTCCGCCGGCCCGACGAACAGCACGTCGACCCCATCGATCGCGGCAATCGCGTCCGCCTCGCGCACCGCGCTCGGCGTTTCGATCTGGATGATGCCCACGATGTCCCGGTTCAGCGTCGTGACCTCGGCATGGCCTACTGTCCCGAGCCGTGCTCCACGCGTTCGAAGTGCAACACCTCGAACCCCGTCCGGCGGATACCGCAGGAATGACACCGCCTCCTCGACCTGCGCCGCGGTATCAAGGCGCGGGACCATGATCCCCGCCGCACCGAGGTCCAGCGCCCGCCCGATTCGCAGCCGCTCGCCCGACTGCGGCCGCACGAACGCCGCGGCCCCGGTCAGCTCGGTCGCCATGAGTATCGGAATGAGTTCAGCTTCTGTGCCCGCCCCGTGTTCGAGGTCGGCGATCAGCCAGTCATAGCCGGCACTTCCGGTGATCTCGGTCGCGGCGGGCGAGGCCATGTCGGTCCAGGCGCCGAACAGCGTTTCCCCGGCCAGGATCCGACGGCGAATGGTGGTGCGGGCGGTCTCGGTCATGGGCGCAATGATGCGCCCTCGGCGACCTGGCAGTCGCTGCTGGCTCGTGCCGGGCTCACGATCGGTCGGTCCAGGCTGCGGTGGTCTTGCGGCTCTCCGCCAGCACCCGCTCCAGCTGATCGACGTCTCCAAGGGCTTCGAGCTCTGCCACGCCGGCTTCAAGCAGCGCTCGATCCCCCGTCCTCAGCGCGAGCTCGGTCTTCACCCTCGCCACGAACGGTCGCGCCTCCATTGCCTCGTACGCCTCCAGCGCACGCCTGAGCTCGGCGTCGTCGTTCCACAGCACGCCAAGCGCCCGACGAGTGTGGGTCAGGAGCACGCGCAGGCCTCGTTCCTGCGCGTAGGCGACGATCGAGCGCAGGGCTGGCTCCGGAATCGGGTGTCGGCGGTCGGTCAGCCGCTCGGTCGCCCGCTGCACGTAGTCGAGCCGGCCAAAGAAAACCCGGTAGTTGACGACGACTTCACGGACAAGCGAGTCGTAGTCGTTGCTGAGGAAGCCGCGCATGAACTGGATCCTCATCCCGGCGTCTGTTCGCGCCAGGATCGTCTCGACAACAGACCGCCAATGGTCCGCACCGATGGCGTCTCGTTTGGCCTGGCAAATCGACAGGGCGGCGAGAAACCCGTTGGTCGAGAAGCCCGGTGCGTGGATCTCAGACTCGTGCCACGCAGTTTCTGAGCGGGTGGCCTCGGCGAGTGCCTCGTCCCACCGGCCGAGCATCCAGAGTGCCTGCGTCCGCCAGCTCGAGGCGCCCATGGCGTACCCCGCGGCCTGTCCCGCGGCGAGCCCTTCGCGAACCTGAGCGGCCGCACGCTCGCTCTCCTGAAGGTTCCCCAACAGCACATTGCTCCAGGCGGTTTCGATCATGGCGTCCAGTCGCTCGGCGGTCCCGAGCCCTTGCAGCTCGAGGCGGCGGCGCACGTGCTGGAGCCCGTCCAAGGCGCGGTCGTCGGCCATGCCCGCAGACCACAGCCCGTCCAGCGCCGCACTCTGCAGGTCGACGTCGCCCAGGCGTGCCCCGATCTCGAGCGCCTGCTCGGCCGGTCGTTTGGCGGCCTCGAGGTCGGCGGCGGTTGGGGACGCCATCGACGAGGGGAGAAAGCTTCGCGCCAGGAGGCCCGCGGCCCGTGCCCGGTCCTCGCTGACGACCGCATCCATGGCCTCGAGCTCGCGGACGAACTGACGCAGGTCTTCGTCCTCGTAGCGGCTCTTCACCGAGCCGATCCACCTCGTTTCGACGATGAGCCGCTGGGCTCGGGTCCGTAGCTGCTGATCGATCCCCAACCCGAACCGGCCACCAAGCTCGTGAGCCTGCTCATAGGCCTGGACCGCCTGGTCTCCCGTGATCCAGGCCTGGCCAAGCGCCTCGTACAGCTCGGCGCTCGCCTCGGGAGGCGCGAGCTCGATCGCGGCCTGGAGATGGCGGGCCGCCTCGACGCTCGCCGCGGCTGATCCGGCGACGTCGGCTGCCCTGCGAAGCCACTTCACCGCGCGCGAAGCCAGGTCCGACGTGGCCCCTTCGCCGATCATGCTCCCCAGCGTCGCCGCTTCGCGGAAGTGGAAGGCCACGAGCTCGGCGAGCTCGTCCGCGCGACCACTGTCGGTGGCGCGCTCTTCCAGCCAGCGTCCGGCAGCCGCATGGAGCCTCACCCGCTCACTCCGAGGCAGCGTGCCGTACGCCACCTCGCGGAAGAGGATGTGGCGGAAGGTGACCGTTCCTGAGCCTGCCGGGCGAACGAGATCGCGTTCCATCAGGGCCTCGACGCCGGCCTCGACGGCATCCGGCTCGAGGTCCGGCTCGAGCGCCGAGATCGCGGCCGGCTGGAACGAGCGGCCCAGGACGGAGCCCAGCTGGATGACGCGACGCGGGGTCGCCTCGAGGGCGTCGAGTCGGGCAAGGACCGTGGTCTGGACGGTGTCGGGCAGCGCGGCGATGGCCGACTGGATCTCCTGTGGGTCCGGCGAGGCGCCGAGGCGATCGATGAGCGAGCGGACGATCTCGCCAGCGTAGAACGGGTTCCCCTCCGCTCGCTGGACGACCGCGGACAGGATCTCGGGCGACGGATTGTCGAGCAGGCTGGCCACGAGCTGCTCGACCGCCTGATCTCGGAGCGGCTCCAACGCGATGAATACCGCGTTCCGACGGCCGCCACCCCACGATGGCCTTCGGTCCAGGAGTTCTGGCCTCGCGAGCGCGACCATGAGGAGCGGGACGTCGGCCCGTGGCTGGAGAATGGCCTCGATCAGGTCGAGCAGGCTGTCGCTCGACCAGTGGAGATCCTCGATGATCAGGACGAGGGGTGACTCCTCTGC
>JAYWFP010000075.1:0-13373 GCA_043778745.1 Chloroflexota bacterium | reverse complement strand
GTTGGGCAGGTGGTCAGGCACCAACGGATGGTAGCGATCTCGCCTCGCAAGCGGGTCCGGGTGCGCGCTGGCACACTCCGCGCATGCAGATCCACTTTCTCGGCGGCGCGGCCACCGTCACCGGCTCGCGATTTCATCTGTCGACGCAGCGCGCGAGCGTTCTGATCGACTGCGGAATGTTCCAGGGCGCGCCGACGGAATCCGTCCGGAACCGGATCCCGCTGGGCTTCGATGCCGCCAGGCTGGACGCCATTCTCGTGACCCATGCGCATCTCGACCACTGCGGCCTCCTTCCCGTCGCGGTCAAGATGGGCTTCTCGGGCCAGATCCACCTCACGCCTGCCACCGCTGAACTCGCGGAGTTGGTCCTTCTCGACAGCGGCCGCCTGCAGGAGGAATT
Source organism: Chloroflexota bacterium (assembly GCA_043778745.1). Taxonomy (GTDB): domain Bacteria; phylum Chloroflexota; class Limnocylindria; order Limnocylindrales; family CSP1-4; genus UBA5189. The sequence goes on along the minus strand of JAYWFP010000075.1, from coordinate 12,973 downwards.
CGCGAAGCGCGGTTCGAGATGGGAGGCACGGCACCCGGACGAGGCGATCAAGGAGGATCGACGTGCAGCCCAGCAATACGTCGATGCCGTCGAGCAGGCCCACGAGGAGGACGATGTCTCCGGTGGACCGGCCGACCACGCCGCCGGCGTTCCCAACGAGCTCGAGCATCATCGCTTCCGATTCGCAACGGGCTCCGTCAAGACCGGCGAGCACGTCGAGACGACGATCGAGCCGATGGGCAACGGCAGCCCAGGTCAAGATGCCGAAGCCGACACCGGAATCGAAGAGGACCATCCGGATCTCCTGATCGATCTCGATGCTCCGTTGTACACGGAGCGTGAGGCGGCGGCCGTCATCCCGCACTTCAGCACCGTGGCCTACGACGAGGAGATCGAGGTCGCGCCCGGGATCCACGCCACGTTCCTCGACGCCGGGCACATCCTCGGGTCCGCGATGATCCGCCTGCGGGTGCAGGAGGTCGTGGATGGTCCCGAGCGGATCCTGGTGTTCTCGGGTGACCTCGGGCGGCCGGGGGCCCCGATCCTCAAGGATCCGACCGTGCTGACCCGCGCTGACTACGTGTGCATCGAATCGACCTATGGCGGGCGCGAGCATGAGCCAACCGCCGAGGCCCTCAAGACGCTCGCCGATGCGGTCCGCGAAGTCGACCGCTCGGCCGGGGTGCTCCTCATCCCGTCCTTTGCGATCGGTCGGACCCAGGAGATCGTGTGGGAGTTGGACCGGCTCGTCGATGCCGGAGAGATCCCCCTGCTGCCGCTGTACCTCGATTCGCCGATGGCCTCGAAGGCATCGGCGATCTACCGGAGCCACACCGAGGTGTATGACGACGAGACGGCCGCTCTGCTCAAGTCCGCCGATTCGCCACTCGACTACCCGAACCAGATCGTGACGACCAAACTCGATGATTCACGTGCGATCGCCCACGCTCCCCGGCCGTACATGATCGTGGCGTCGAACGGGATGCTGACCGGTGGGCGCGTGGTCGGTCACCTGCGCGAATTGATCGACGATCCCCTCGCGACGATCCTGTTCGTCGGCTACCAGGGCAGCCACACGCTGGGCGCGAACCTTCAGGCTGGGGCGAAGACCGTGAAGCTCGATGGCCAGGTTCGCCAGGTCCGCTGCCGGATCCGATCCATCAGCGGTTTTTCTGCTCATGCGGATGAACCGGCGCTGCTGGCGTGGATCGGTCGATTCGGCGAGGGATTGAACGCCGGCGATCCCGGGTTCCCACGCCGCGTGTTCCTCGTCCACGGGGACCCGGAGGCTCAGCAGATCCTCGCTCCGAAGGTCGAGGCGCTCGGTTTCAACGTCCACGTTCCGGCCTGGCACGAGCGGGTTGCCCTCGACTGATACAGCCAGTCGCGAACTTCGAGGTCGACGTTACCGGTACACTCCAAAGCCATGAAGCTAGTGACCGCCTTCGTGCAGGGAGTCGACGCCCACGCCGTGAGCGAGGATCTGCGGGAGCACGGTCATCGATTCACGCGTATCCCGTCCGTGGGCGGGTACCTGGAGGAGCCCAACATGACGTTCGTCCTCGCCGTCGAGGATGAACAACTGGGCGACGTGCTCGCGTCCCTCGAGCGAAGCTCCCATGCCCGGGACGTAGAGATGCCAGTGAGCCTGCGGGAGCGTCTCGAAGATTGGCGTGCCAGAACGGTCCGTCACGGCGGTGCCACGATCCTCATCACCGATCTGGAGCGGATCCACCACACCTGATCGGGCGCCTCGTCAGCGGATGGGCCGAGGTTTCGTGCGGGCGGCGATCCGCTCGATGGCACCCGTCCAGCCGGGATCGAACGGGTTCCCGGGACCGTCAAGGTCGAGGACGACCGGAGCATGATCCGATGGCGTCGGCGGGCCCTTGCGGGCTTGCCGATCCACATCCGCCCAGATGACTCGAGCAGCAACCGGCCGGGTCGCGTAGAGCAAGTCGATCCGCATGCCCTCGTTTCGATGGAACATTCCGGCGCGGTAGTCCCACCAGGAGAACCTGCCCAGCGCCGGCTGGACGCGTCGAAAGGCGTCGTCGAGGCCCCAGGAACGCAATCGGGCAAGCGCCGCGCGTTCCGGCTCGGAAACATGGGTGCCGCCGTGGGCGGCCACCGCATCCCAGACGTCGGCGTCCGAAGGCGTGATGTTGTAGTCCCCGCCAAGGATCAGGGGCTCGTCCGGGGACCGAGTCTCCGAGAGCCAGCGGGACAGCCGATCGAACCAACGGAGCTTGCCGTCGTAGAACGGCGATCCCACCACGCGGCCGTTCGGTGCGTACAGGGATGCCACACGGATACCGCCGCACACCGCGGAGACCATCCTCGCCTCGTCGAACGGGTCGAAATCGTCCTCCGAAACGCCGACGTTGCTGCCCGACGAGCTGTCCCGCACCGGTCCGTCGCCGAAGTTCGTGATGACATCGTCGGCACCCACGCGGGTCGCGATGGCCACCCCGTTCCAGCGACCCTCGCCGTGGTGGATCAGGTCGTAGCCGAGCATCCGGAACGGCATGATCGGGGCGTCGGTGTCGCTGAGTTTGGTTTCCTGGATCAGGAGGATGTCCGGCTGGACCTTAACGAGCCACGCCTCGACGGCATCCATTCGCGCCTTGAGCGAGTTGACATTCCAGGTCGCGATCCGCACCGCTGCCGCTGTCGTTTCAGTACCGGCGGCCGCGCTGGCGCGCGAGCTCGAAGGTTGCCGTGTCTGCGACGGCCATCACGGCCATGGTGCCGGCCTGTACCGGATCGCTGACAACGAGGTCCGCGACCTCGGTGATGGAGCCGACCATGTTGAGGCAGATGATGGGGATGCCCTGTTCCCGGAGCTCGCGCGCCGCGACGGTGATATCCCCTCCCATGATCGAGCCGGCAAGGACCAGGAGGCGCGCGCGGGGTAGGTCCGCCACGGCGCGAACCGCGGCCGCGATCTCCTTCTCGCCTACCAGCGCGATCGTGTCGACCGAGATCCGCTCGCCCCGAAGGTTGTGACGGTCGGCCTCGCTGACGGCGCCGAGCGCGACCTGGGCGACCTGGGCGCCTCCGCCGATCACGATGACGCGCTTGCCGAAGATCCGGTCGAGCGCCCGAGTGAGGCGATGGGCACGGACGCCGGGCGTCGCATGCAGCGTGCGGACGAGCTTCTCCTCGTCGAGCCCTTCGACTTCGATCTCGATCTCGACGGCGCCGGCCAGGTTCCCCGTTTCCACGCCCGTGTCCGAGGCCGCCTCGATGGCGGCTGCGCCGGCTCCTTCCTCATCGAGTCGACGGACGGTGGACAGGGTTCGCGTGATTCCGCCGGCTGCGGCCAGGCGCTCCGTGAGCGCCGGGATCGTCCGGCCGGGATCGTCGATGACGGCACGAGCCGCGACCGTGGCCGGCAGGGTGGTTCGACGTGACACCGGCGACGCGCTCCAGCGTCAGCGCGTGCGCATGTCGGAGACGCTCATCTCGTGCGGATCGAGTCCGCCGGACGCGTCGTGTTCCTCGAAGGCGAGAGCGAGACCCTCGAAGGCGAGCCGTGTTGCCACGGGGTCCGAGGTCGTGAGCATCAGGGCACCATCAGTGTCCTCCGCAACCCCGACGATGCCGGTGATATTGACTGAACGCTCACCCAGCGCTGCTGCGACGCGCGCAAGCGAACCGGGTTTGTCGTCGAGCTGGACTGTAAACCAGACGGACACCGCGCACCTCCTGTGTCCGTGATGGTAGCCGACCCGCTACGCTTCGCCCGATGCCGCTGCCCACGTTCGCCTACCGCCTGATCGGGCGCTTCTCCGTCACGAGGTTCGATCAGTTTCTGCATCCGTTTCTGTATCGCCGGGCGGCCGGCCATGGCATCCTCAGCCGCTTTCTGGGCAACGAGATGCTGCTGCTCACGACGACCGGCCGGCGCTCGGGCCGACGTCGCTCGGTAGCCCTGTTCGCCTTCCCGGTTGATGAGCCCGAGGGTTCCTGGGCGGTCATTGGATCGCGCGGCGGGAGCGGCGAACTTCCGGCCTGGTATCGCAATCTCGCCGCGAATCCCGATGTCGACGTCCAGATCCGGGGCCTTCGCTACGCCGCACACCCCCGGGAAGTCTTCGACGCCATGTACGAGGCGATCTTCGAGCGCGCGGCCGAGGCGTATCCCGGTTACCGCCTGTATCGGGCGGAGGCTTCGTTCCACATCCCGATCGTCGTTCTAGAGCGGCGGGACGATTCGGGATGACCAGTGGCGGGCCTGGAGGGCCGGTCATCCAGGTCTTCGGGCGAGAGGACCACCATGAGACGCGCGCCGCGTTGCGGTTCTTCAAGGAGCGGCGGATCGAGATCCAGTTCGTCGACCTGCGTCGGAAGCCGATGGCCGCCGGCGAGTTGCGCCGGTTCGTCGAGCGTCTCGGGGCGACGGCGATCGCGGATGCGGCCGGGCGCACATGGGCGAATGCCGGGCTGGGCTATCTCAAGATGACCGACGCTGAGCTGGGGGAGCGACTGCTGCTCGATCAGAGCCTGCTGCGGCTGCCTCTCGTTCGGATCGGCCAGGGCTGTGCCGCCGGACGGGTCGAATCGACCTGGAAGGCGCTCCTCGCCGGAGCGTGAGGCGGGTCAGGCAGCGCGCCGGCGCGCCCGAATGCCCAGCCCGATCCCGAGAAGGACAAAGGCAGCGCCGATCACGGTCCACGTTGGGTCGCCGATCATGAAACTTCGCCCGCCGGTCAGGATCCCCAAACCCTGGAGCATCCAGACCAACCCGGTCAACGCGATCGCGATCGCAAGGACGCTGCGAAGGGGCGACCTGGCGGGCTGGGCCCGGGCCTGCCTTGGCTCGGCGGTCGACGTGGAGGTCTCGCTGGCGTCCGCCGAGCTGGGCCCGGGTACCACTGGCTGATCGTGCATCGGCGTAGGATGCCACCCAAGGCCGATTCGAGCGGCAGACCGGAGGTTTCAGCGTGCCCAGCGACGATCATCCTGGCGAACCCATCACCGATCATCGCCGGAGCGGGCGGATGACGATCGGCCCGCGGGCGGCGGCCCGGATGTCGGGCGACCCGACGATGACCGAGGATCGCAAGCTCCTCGAGCCGTCCGCTCGTCCCGCCTTCCTGAACACCGATCCATGGCGAGCACTCCGGATCCTGTCCGAGTTCGTTGAGGGGTTCGATGCCCTGGCAACGGTCGGTCCGGCGATCACCGTCTTTGGCTCGGCGCGGATCGATCCCGAATCATCGGTCTATGCGACGGCGCGTGAAATCGGGCGACGCCTGGCGATGGAAGGCTACGCGATCATCACCGGCGGCGGCCCCGGGGTCATGGAGGCCGCGAACCGAGGTTGCCAGGAGGGCGGGGGCCTGTCCGTCGGCTGCAACATCGAACTGCCCCACGAGCAGTACTCCAACCCGTACATCGACCTGAGCGTCGAATTCCGCTACTTCTTCGCGCGCAAGACCATGTTCGTGAAGTACGCCGATGGCTTCGTGATCCTGCCCGGGGGCTTCGGGACCATGGACGAGCTGTTCGAAGCCCTCACCCTCATCCAGACCGGCAAGATCCGCCATTTCCCGGTCGTCCTGGTGGGTACCGTGTTCTACGGCGGACTGCTCGACTGGATCCGAAGTCGGCTCGTGGCGGACGGCATGATCGATGTCGAGGACGTCGATCTGGTCACGGTCACCGACGATCCCGAGGAGGTCGTGCGAATCATCAACCGTGCGTCCCGTCGACGGCCCGACGTGCACGAGACCTGATCGACCTGATCGACCTGATCGACCTGATCGGACCCGATCGTCGCTCAGCTGATCGGGAGGGCGACCTCGATGACGCCTTCGACCAACCGGACGGGGTAGTAGCGGAACCGACGAACGCGGGTAAGGCTGCGTGCCTCGGCCTTCTTGCCCGGCACGTCGGGTTTTCCCTCACGGCCGCCCGGCGTCCAGACGGGGTGATATCGCCCGTCGGCATCGAGCCCGCCGGTGGTCGGCATCTGGACCGGCTCGCCGGTGGACAGATCGAAGCGCCCCTCGTGGAGCGGACAGGCCACCACGCAGCCATCGAGCTGTCCGACGCTCAGCGGGGCCGACATGTGCGGGCAGCGATCGTCGACGACGACGATGCCGTTGGCCGTGTATGCGACGAGCAGGTCCAGGTCGCCGAGCGATACCCGGCGCATCGTGCCGAGTTCGAGGTCAGCTGCCGCAAGAAGGGCGACGAACGGCGCAGAGGCACTCCCCGGCGTGGCAAGTGCGGCCGGAAACGGGGCGATCGTTGGTCGGTGGCTGCTCATCGCTGCCAGCCTAGCGCAGGACACGGAACGACCCCGTCGCACCGTGGCGCGACAGGGTCGAAGTTGATCGTCCTCGGAGGCTAAGTGAAGTTCACTAAGGCGTCCCGACGGACGGACTGATCTCCGCCGCCTCGGGGCCGTGGGCCCGTCGGAGCGGCAGCTCGCGCATGAACAGCGCGGCGATGAAGCCGAGGACCGTGGCGCCCACGCCCAGCCAGAACGTATGCGCGATGGCCAGGCTCATCGCATTGTTGAAGGCCTGGTCAAACTGCGGCACGAACGGCTGGATCAGCCCCTGGGCTGCGGCCGGAACCTGGTGGATGATCGCCTGCCCGAAGCTCTGCCCAACGCCGGTCTGGTTGTTCAGGTCGATTCCCTGACCCGAAGATATGGCCCCGTTGAACGCGGCCTGAAATTGGGCGATAAGCGGTCGAGCAGGCTCAGGTGCCTGACTTGCCATGGAGGTGAAGACCGCGTCGGTCTGCGCGGGGAGCTCGTCGGTCAGGGCCTGACCAAACAGTGTGCCTGCAATGGCCAGCCCAACGGAACCGCCGATCTGGCGGAAGAACGTCAGGTTGCTGGTTGCAACGCCGAGCTTAGAGAACGGCACCGCATTCTGAACGATGATGGTGAACACGGACAGGGTCGGTCCGATCCCGAGCCCCGCGATGAACATCCACAGGAACAGGAACGGATATTCGGTGTCGGCTCGGAGCTGGGTCATGAGCGTGATGCCTACGGCCATCGAGGCCAGGCCGGCGATGACGATCGCCTTGTACTTCCCGGTCTTCGAGACCAGGGCGCCCGCGACGATCGAGGAGCCGATGAGGCCGATGAGCATCGGGAAGATGAGGTAACCCGAGGCGGTGGCCGTCTCGTGCCGAACAACCTGGAACCAGCGCGGCAGGAAGATGATCGCGCCGAAGAAGCCGAAGCTCACGAAGAAGGTCGACAGGATCGACGCGACGTAGGTCCGACTTCGCCACAGGTCGAGTGGCACGATGGGCTCCTTGGCCCGTGTCTCCGCGAGGACGAACAGGGCGCTCAATGCGAGGCCGATCCCGATGAACCCTCCGACGTAGAAGTCACCCCAGTCACCGGTCTGTTTGTTGGTCAGCCCGACGAGCAGGAATCCGATGGCGAACGTGAAGATGGCCGCACCGAGGTAATCGAGATTTCGAGATGCGTCCGACCGCTTGATCGTCGGCAGGAGCTTCCAGATGACCGCCAGGCTCACGATGCCGACCGGGATATTGACGAAGAAGATCCAGTGCCAGCCGACGTTGTCCGTCAGGAAGCCGCCGAGCCCAGGTCCAATCAGGAACGAGATCCCGAAGACGGCCCCGAACAGGCCCTGGTACTTGCCGCGCTCAGCCGGCGTGAAGAGGTCACCGATGACGGCCAGCGCGATCGGGAAGAGCGCTCCGGCGCCGAGTCCCTGGACCCCCCGGAAGAGGATGAGCTGCCACATTTCCTGGCTCAGCCCGGACAGTGCCGATCCGATCAGAAAGAGACTGATGCCGATCATGAGCATCGGTCGGCGCCCGTAGATGTCCGACAGCTTGCCGTAGAAGGGCACGGTGATGGTGCTGGTCAGCAGGTAGATCGTGACCACCCAGGTGTACAGGTCGTTGCCGCCGAGCGACGTGACGATCTTGGGCAGGGCGGTTCCGACGATGGTCTGGTCGAGGGCGACCAGGAACAGGCCGAGCAGAACCGCGCCAAGGATCTCCAGCTTTGCGCGCTGGCTCAATCCCAGTGCCGGATCCTCGGCGAGCGATGGTTCACGCGCGCCGGTCTCGGCGGGGAACGATTCCATGGACGCTAGTTCCTCTCTGTTGATCCGCCCTGCGGCGGATGCTCATGGCCGGACCCGTAGTCGGGTCCCATCTCCATGACGACGGCCTTCCGAATGGCGGTCAGGGCGCCCGCGACGCCGACCAGTTCCGTCGTATCCATGTGTCCGAGGATGTTGCGCAGGCGATCCTGCTTGATGGCCTCGATGGTCTCGAGCGCCTGTACGCCGCCGGGCGCGAGGCGGACCTCGACGACCCTGCGATCGTCCGGGACGCGAAGACGTTCGACGAGCCCACGCTCCTCCATGCGATCCACGATCCCGGTCGCGCTGCTCATGGACACGTCGAGCAGCTCCGCGAGGCGGGTCATCTGCAGGTCGCCGTGATGCTCGAGCAACCACATGACGTGCACGTGGGCCATGCTCACGCCGGCCTTGACCAGGCGCCCCGTGCCCGCGCACCGAAAACCCGCGATCATGTCATGGAGATCGGTGACGATCGACTCCATGGTCGTTCGGTCGGTGCGAATAGTTTCGGCCGGGTCAATAGTTCGCATGCAGCGAACAATCTATCCTGACGGGCCACATTCCGTCAATGGCTGCCACACCCGGTATCGAAAGGCTGCGTTGATGCGGTTCGCGATGATGATCGAAGCCCAGCAGGGCCTGTCCTATGTGGACCAGCTGACGTTCGTGAAGCGGGCAGATCGGGCCGGGTTCGAGGCCTTCTTTCGAAGCGATCACTACGCGAGCTTTCCGGGTCCGGCTGACGCACCCACGACCGATGCCTGGACGGTCCTGGCCGGCCTGGCCCGCGAGACCGAGCGGATCTCGCTCGGCGTTCTCGTGAGCCCGGTCACGTACCGGCACCCCGGCTCGTTCGTGAAGGTCGTCGGGACGGTCGACGAGATGAGCGGTGGGCGGATCGAGGTCGGCGTCGGGGCCGGCTGGAATGTCGACGACCACCTGCCCCTCGGCATGGCCTTCCCGGACATCAAGTCCCGGGCCGACCTCATGGAGGACCAGCTGGCTGTGCTCCTCGGATTGTGGACCGAGCCTGACGGCTGGACCTTCCAGGGACATCAGATTCGGGTTGTCGACGGGCTCCTCCGGCCCAAGCCGATCGACGTTCCAGGTCGACCCCGCTCGGCGAATGGGTCGGTCCGACCGCGAATCATCGTCGGGGGCAGCGGCTCGGCTCGGTCATTTCGCCTGGCGGCACGTTACGCCGACGAGTTCAATCTCAATGGATCGTCACCGGCCCGAGCCCGCGAGCAGTACGCGCTGCTGGATCAGGCCTGTCGCGACATCGGCCGCGACCCGGCGACGCTGACCCATTCCGCGATGGTCGGGGCGATGCTCGGCGCCGACCCGGGCGAGGTCGTGCGCCGTCAAACCGGCCTGCTCGCCTCGCTCGGGGTGGCGTCCGATGGAGATTCCGATTGGTTCGCTGAGCGACGCGAGCGCTGGATCATCGGGACGCCGGACGAAGCCCGCTCGACGATCCGCGCCTACGCCGACGCCGGCGTGGAGCGAATCATGCTCCAGGACTTCCTGCCGCTCGATCTGGATATGGTCGACCTGATGGGTGCGGAGCTGGTCGGCAGGGTCTGAGGACTGGGCCCCGCCCGAAACACCAGTCAGACGGAACGTTCGAAGACGACGCGCGTGGTCAGGTGGATGGCCTGTCCGGGCTGCATCCAGGTGAGGCCATGAGGCTGCCCGGCGAGCAGACGCCGAATCCCCTGGGGGGCATGCGTCTCTGGCTCCACGGCCACCGCGCCGCTCCCGGCGGGACTTGCCGCCACGATGCACAGCCCGGCATCAGAGTCGGCCTCCATCGTCGCGCTGATCCCGAGGTCCGGCCAGCGCAGTCGTACCGGAGGGTCACCCGGGTCCAGCCAGGTCGCATCAAGACCGCCGGGCATGGGACGCAGCGACCGGAGATCGAACGCGCCTGAAACAGCTTCGATCGGGTCGTCAGCACGCAAGTTCGATGGCAGCACATGCGCCGCCGCGATGCTCACCTCGATCGGTGCTCGAAACCATGGGTGGAATCCAATGCCACCGGGCATCGGCTGCGCGCTCAGGTTGGTCAGGACCTGCCCGAACGTCACTTCCACGCGTCCAGGGCCAAGGTCGGTGGCGGTCACTTCCAGCGTGGTCTCGTATGGCCACGGCCAGCCGGTCCCATCGCCGCCCCCCTGGACCCCGAAGACGCCCGATGCTCGCTCCTGCCACGGCACGAGATAGACCTGACCGTGGAGGGCCGAACCATCGGGTGCATTCGATCGGAGGTCCAGCGTCGACCCACCGACAGCGGTCGGCACGGGATCGATCCGATTGCACCACGGCGCCATGACGTAGCCGCCCCAACCGAACGGCTCAACGAGGTGCAGCCGCGGGTCGGTGGGCGTCCTGAGCAGATCGTGACCGAACACGGTCAGACGGTGCAGGCGAGCGCCGAGATTCGGGAGCAGTTCGGCGTGGATCGAGCCGGTCGAGATCACGACGAGCCGAGGCGTTTGCTCCAGAATCGAACTGGCCGATACGATGGTCAAGAACCTCCAGGCTGCCAGCGGCGGGCAGCTGTGGCGCCGCGTTCGATGATGGCGAACTCGGATGCCTCGACGTGGATCCAGGGCCCGAGCTCGCCGTCCGGCCAGTGAACGCGAATTTCCGCCGAATCCGCGGGGCCCAGACCCAGATGTTGCCAGCCCAGCTGGCCGCCCGCATGCCCGCCCCCGATCGTGAGTTCCCGAAGGACCGTCTGGTCGCCGATCCGTGCCTCGAGCCAGGCCCCGATCGCATACCGGTTCGGCCCGGATTGCTCCACCGCAAGGGCCAGCCAATGGCCCATGGCCTTCGGGCTGGCGGCGGTCCCTGACCCCACGTTTCGCCACAGGATCGTGTCTCCCCGGTAGTTCATGAGGACGAGGTCGAGGAGGCCGTCCAGGTTGAAGTCGGCGAGGGCGGCCCCGCGACCCCGCTCGAAGCTGACGATCCCCGCGGCCTCGGCCGCCTCGGTGAACATACCGGTCGGTCCTCCGAGCAGGAGGTTGCTCGGGTCGCGCCTCGCGTAGTCGAGTTGTGCGCCGACATTTCCCTTCGAGATGAACAGGTCGGTGAAGCCATCGTTGTTGACATCGGCAAACTCCGGATGCCAGGCGGTGGATGGAAGCGCATCGCCGCCGGTGAACGGCGTGGTCGCCGTGACGCCTCGCTTCAGGGCGATGTCTCGGAACATCGGCCGAGTCGGCCCAGCGGTCAACGTCTGGAGCTTGTTGTCACCCTGGCTCGTGAGGAAGACCTCCGGGTATCCGTCTCCGGTGATGTCGGCGCTCGCGATCCCCATGCCCCAGATCTGCATGGCGACCCAACCGTCGTCGCCCGTGTACGCGCGCAGCGGCTCGCCCGGCGCCACCCGCCATAGCTGGTCCATGCCGTCGCTGTAGTAATGGCGATCGTTCGTGACCCGGAGATCGCGTCGTCCGGAGCGATCCCAGTCGCTGAACAACATCGACAGCGTGCAATAGCCCGGCCGAAGCGGCATCGGCGGGTCATAGCTCGTGGCGCCTGAGCGTGGTCTCAGGATGGCGCTGTCCGCGCACGTGGACGTGCTGTCGCCATCGGGACCGATGGCCACGTAGTGACCAACCGCCAGGGTAGGGAGCGTTGATCCCGCCTCCCAGGTCGCGCTGAACGCCGTGGTATCACCGTCGAGCCCGGCCAGCCTGAGTTTCTCGTTGGCGCGTTCGAAGCGGCAGTCGCCGAGACCCCGAAGCAGGACGTTCTCGCCCGCCCTGAGCACCATGATGTCGATCAGCCCGTCGCCATCGATATCGATCGGGTAGGCGCCCATGACGCCCGTCAGGTCGGTCGCGGCGTCCTTCACCTCGGAGAAGCGGAGCGACCCGCCGGTGGTCGCGTCATTGCGGTACAGGGAGGCCGGGTTGGCCCCGCCGGCGAAATACAGATCCGGCTTGCGGTCCCGATTGCAGTCGAAGACGGCCACGCCTCCGCCGACCTGGTAGAGGTCGGGTCCATCGAACCGTTGGGCGATGCCGGATACCGCCGTCTCATCGACAAGGAGCGGCGGGCCAGAGGCCACCGTCGGCCCCGCGGACCGCAGCAGCACCATCCGGCCGGCAGCGAGAATCGCCAGCGCGGCGGTGACTCCGACCAATGCGAGGCCGAACCGCCGGCGGGTCATGACCGCACCGTCACGGAGCGGTCGAACCGTTGAAGTAGCGCTCCGCCAAGGCCAGGGCTTCCTTGCCGCATTGTGAGCCGAGGATTCGCCCGGCAAAGTCGTCGGCCTGGATGTGGATGCCACCCCAGAGGCGCGACTGGCCGGCCGAGTCCGATGCGTCGTAGTAGGTCGCCCACTCGAGCCGGATGTCCGTGGTCGGGCCCTTCTCGAACTTGAGGGACCCCGCCTTGATCGTGTAACCGCTCACGCCACCCGGGAAGTAGGCGCTCCCCGTGAAGCCGGCCATGACCTCCGCTGCGGCTCGGCTGAAGGCACTGTGGCCCGAGGTATAGGCGGGGAATGACGGTGTCACGAAGGTTGGCAGCTGGTAGGGCACCCAGTCAGTCGCCAGGATCCAGCCCACGCCGCCGACGTCCGCCTTCGGGTCGGTCGGGTTGCCCCGCCACGCTCGGATGGCAATCTGCCCGACCGCGGCCGTCAGGTCCGCATGGCGCTGACCGGACGCAGAACTCTCGGGGGTGATGACCTCGATCAGTCCGGGGACGAGCGGCAGTCCCTCGGGATCATACGATGGTCCGCCCGGATCGCTCGACTGGCCCAGGCTGCCAAGGTATCGAATGAGGGAAATGGGCCGGCTGGAGTCGTAGTGGCCCTTGAGGCCCCAGGCGGCGATGCCGGCATCGTG
>JAYWFP010000074.1:0-5725 GCA_043778745.1 Chloroflexota bacterium | reverse complement strand
TGGGTGATCCCGTGGCGATCCCGGAGGTCGAGGAAGATCAACTGGCCGTGGTCGCGCCGTCGATGGACCCAGCCGGCCAGGCGGACCTCGCCTCCCGTGTCGCCGGCGCGCAGGGCTCCGCAGGTGTGACTTCGGTACGAGGTGGCGAGGCTGGCGGAAGGGTCGGTCATTGCCGGCTCATGGTATCGGGCGCGGTCGGACGGGGCGTGCGGTCAGGTGGAGGCGCCGTGATGGTGCTGCTTGACGGCCCGCGCAAGCTCGCGACTCAGTTCGGCCATGGCCACGAGTCGCTGGGTCCCTGCCTTCAGGTCGCGCAACCGCACCTGTCCCGCGGCTAGTTCGTCGTCGAGGATCACAGCGAAATGCGCGCCATCCCGGGCGGCTGCCTCCATCTGCCGGCCGAGCTTGCGGATTCCAAGGTCGGCCCTGGCGGCGAGGCCACTCGCCCGAAGCTGCGTCGCGATTCGCAGCCGCCCCACCGTATCCGCGGGATCAACCGACACGACGACCGCATCCGGTCCGGCAGCCCCGTCTGCGATCGACGTCGAGCCCTGCTCGTCGAGAACCAGGGCAACGCGATCAAGTCCGAGCCCGAAACCGATTCCGGGTGTCGGACGCCCACCGAGGAGTTCGATGAGGCCGTCGTAACGACCTCCGCCGCCGAGGGCCTGCTGCTGGCCAGCCCGGCCGGCCACGTGGAACTCGAACGCCGTCCTCGTGTAGTAGTCAAGGCCACGCACGAGACCAGGGTCGACCCGGTAGGTGACGCCGAGCGCATCGAGGTGGCCACGAACCGCTCCGAGATGTTCGGCGCAGGCGTCACACAGGTTGTCGGTGATCCTGGGCGCGGCTGCGTTGATCGGCACCATGACCGGGTCCTTGGAATCGAGCAGCCGAAGCGCGTTCCGATCCAACCGCTCGCGCTCCGCCGGCGGCAGGTCGCCTGCGACGCCTGCGTAGTACGTGCCCAGGGCCTCGAGATACGACGGACGGCACGCCTGGTCCCCGATCGAGTTGACGAGAACCTCGACGCCGGACACACCAACAGAGCCATAGAACCGGGCGCCCAGCTCGATGATCTCGGCGTCGATGGCCGGCCCCGGGTCACCGATCGCCTCGACATCGAACTGCCAGAACTGGCGGTAGCGGCCCGCCTGCGGGCGGTCGTAGCGGAACATCGGGCCGATGGTCGTCAGGCGTACGGGCTGCGGCCAGGTCTTCAGTCCGTGCTGCACGTACGCCCTGGCAATCCCGGCCGTCGGCTCCGGACGGAGGGCCCAGGCCTCGGCCTCTTCGGACCTCGGCGCCAATCGGAAGAGTTCCTTCTCGACGACGTCCGTGACCTCGCCGATGCCACGCTCGAAGACCGCGGCCTGCTCGAAGAGCGGGGTCTCGATGGGTCGGTACCCGTAGCGGTCGGTCAGGTCACGGGCCACCCGGGCGAACGCAAGGAAGCGGGCCGCATCGTCCGGCAACAGGTCACGCGTGCCCCGGGGGGCGCGGAAGGTGGGCATCGCCGCCAGTCTAGCGGGGTCCGCGCCTCAGCCGACGTCCCGCGACACGCTGAGGACATCCTTGAGCTGCTCGATCCGGCCCATGACGCGAGAGAGCTGGCTCACGGAGGCGACCTGGAGCGTCGCTCGGACGATCGCGACGTGATCCGGCCCGACCGTGACCGATGCCGCGACGATATTGACCTTGTTCTCGGCTACGACCTGGGTGATGTCACTGAGCAGGCCGGTCCGATCGTAGGCCTCGACGCGCACCGCGATCGGGTAAGTCTGGGCCGGAACGGCTTCCCATTCGACTTCGATGAGCCGGGTCACCTCGCGCTCGTTGATGACCGTCGGGCACGAGCGAAGGTGCACCGTCACGCCCTTGCCGCGGGTGATGAATCCCTGAATCGGATCACCCGGGATTGGATGACAGCATCGGGCGAACCGGACGAGCAGGTCCCCCACGCCCTTGACCCGGACGCCCCCGGCCTTCGCGGGAGCGACCGGCGGCGCGACCGAGGGCAGCTGGAGTTGCGCATCGTCGACGACGCCCAGGCGCGTGACGACCGATTGGGCGCTGACGGCTCCGTAGCCGATCGCTGCGAGGAAATCGTCAACCTGATCGTGGTTCAACTGTCGCGCGACCTCGGCGATACGGTCGTGGCCGACGGCCGCGAGCGAAGTCCGCGCGAGACGGCGTAGCTCGCGTTCCAGGGACTCGCGCCCATGGACGATGTTCTCGTCCCGCTCCTGGCGCTTGAACCACTGCCGGATCTTCTCCCGCGCGTGGCTGGTTCGGACGAGGTTGAGCCAGTCGCGAGACGGGCCATGCTCGGCCCTCGTGGTGACGATCTCGACGATGTCCCCGTTCTTGAGGCGATAGTCGAGCGGAACCAGGCGGTTGTTGACCTTCGCGCCAATCGTCCGATGGCCGACATCGGTGTGGATGCGATAGGCGAAGTCCAACGGCGTGGCGCCCGCGGGAAGGTCCTTGATCTCGCCCTTGGGCGTGAACACGAAGACCTGATCCTGGAAGATATCGAGCTTGATTCCCTCGACGAACTCCGTGGCATCGCTGACATCCCGCTGCCAGTCCATGAGCTGGCGCAGCCAGGCGAGCTTGGCGTCGTAGTCGCGATCTGACTTCGACCCCTCCTTGTACCGCCAGTGCGCGGCGATCCCGACTTCGGAGACCTGGTGCATCGCCTGCGTCCGGATCTGGATCTCGAGCGGCTTCCCGTCCAGCGCGATCACGGCCGTGTGGAGCGATTGGTAGAGGTTGTTCTTGGGAACCGCGATGTAGTCGTCGAACTGGCCCGGAATCGGGCGCCACAGTGCGTGGACGATGCCGAGGGCCGCGTAACAGTCCCGCAGATCATCGACCAGGATGCGGATCGCGTAGACATCGTAGATCTCGCCGAACTCGGCGCTCTTGCGCTGCATCTTTTTCCAGATGCTGTAGATGTGCTTCGGACGGCCCTGGAGATCGACCGTGATCCCGGCCTCCCTGAGCCGCGGTTCCAGCTCGGCGATCGCCCGCTCGATGTAGCCCTCGCGGCCCTTGCGCCGCGTGTCGAGGAGCTTTGCCAACTCCCGGAAGCGCTCCGGTTCGAGGACCTTGAAGGCGAGGTCCTCGAGTTCCCACTTGACCTGCCAGATTCCCAGGCGCTCGGCCAGCGGGGCGTAGATCTCGAGCGTCTGCTTGGCGATCCGGGTCTGCTTGTCGGGCGGGAGCGCGGCCAGTGTCCGCATGTTGTGGAGCCGGTCGGCGAGCTTGATGAGGACGACGCGGATGTCCTCGGCCATCGCCAGGAACATCTTTCGGATGTTCTCGGCCTGCTGCTGTTCGTGGCTGAGGGTGCTGAACTTGCCGAGCTTCGTCACCCCGTCGACGAGCTGCGCGACCTCCTGACCGAACCGCTCCTCGATATCGGCCAGCTCGTATTCGGTGTCCTCGGGGACGTCGTGCAGGACGGCGGCTTCGATGGCCTTGGGATCCACCCCGAGTTCGGCCAGGATCTCCGCCGCCGCGATCGGGTGGGTCACGTAGGGCTCGCCGGATGCACGTGTCTGGCTGCCATGCGCCTCGATGGCCATCGCAACGGCCCGCTCGATGCCCGAGAGGTCAGCCTGCGGGTTATGGGCCCGAGTCGCCGCGATGAGGCTCGCGGTCTGTGCCTCGATCGACGAACTTCCAGAACCGGCCTTCACCCGCGTCAAGGCACGCGCCGACGGGCGGCGCGTGCGGACCGGCCCGTGATCCTCGGCCGGCGCGTCGGTGGGTGTTCCAGGGGCGACCATCGTTCGCGCAGTCTACCCCGAGCTCAGGAACGGAAGCCGAGCTCCTCGAGCGCGCGCTCCGCCTCGGATCGCTCATTCCAGGCGAGCTGGCGATCGGCGTACTCAATCGTGGTTTCATGGCCCTTGCCGGCCAGGAGAACGATGTCGCCGGGACGTGCCCGCGCAAAGGCGGCACGGATTGCCTCGGACCGGTCGGCGATCTGGAGGAAGGCCTCGGGCTTCGTCGTGGCCTCGCGGGCTCCGGAGGCGATATCGGTGAGGATCATGGTGCGATCCTCACCCCGGGGATCCTCGTCGGTGACGATCACGATCCGGCATCGATCCGCGGCGATCAGCCCCATCATCGGACGTTTATCGCGGTCACGCTCCCCTGCCGAACCGAAGACGGCGATGAGCGTGCCACCGCGCGCCGTCGCGACTGGCCTGAGTTCGTCGAGGACGAGTCTGAGGGATGCCGGGCTATGGGCGTAGTCCACGATCACCGTGAACGGCTGCCCGAGATCGACGCGCTCCATCCGTCCGGGCACGCCGGTCAACCCTTCGAGGCCAATGCGGATGGCCTCGGCATCGACGTCCAGGGCATGGCCGAGGGCCACGACCGCGAGAGCGTTGTGGGCATTGAAATGGCCCGTCAGGCGCAAGTGGATGACTGCCCCGTGGCCCTCCAGTTCGTAGGCCACCTGGAGGCCGTCCGGCGCATCGACCACGTCGATTAGTCGGATGTCCGCCGCGCGATTCGCGCCATACGTGACCAACCGGGCACCCGCCGCACGCGTCGCGTGGGCGAAGGCATCCCCCGATGGATCGTCCGCGTTGACGATCCCGGTCCTGGGCCAGGTGACCATGGCCTTGGCTGGATGAGCCGATGTCACCGCGAGCCGCTCGAACAGGGACAGCTTGGCCGCTCGGTACGCCTCGAATGAACCGTGCAGCTCGAGATGCTCGTGCGTCAGGTTGGTCAGGATCGCGACGTCGTAGTCGATGGCAGCCACCCGTTCCATCGCGAGACCGTGGGATGTCGTCTCGAGAATTGCGGCCCAGTCGCCCATGTCGACCATCGCCCGAAGGGAGCGCTGGAGGAGCGGCGCCTCCGGAGTCGTGCCGTGGTTGACGTTCATCTCGCGAACGCCGCCGACCTTGGTCGCCACGGTTCCGATCAGCCCGGCCGGGATCCCCGCAGATTCGAATCCGGCAGCAGCCAGCAGGCTCGTGGTGGTCTTGCCATCGGTGCCGGTGATCCCGATGACCGCGAGTTGACGGGACGGATCGTCGAACCACCACGCTGCGGACTCCGCCAGCGCGCGGCGCGACGAGGCGACCACCAGTTGCGGTACCTCGATGTCCGGGAGCCGACGCTCAACCACCACGGCGGCCGCACCAGCGCTGACCGCGGCCGGCACGAACGTATGCCCGTCAACACGCTCCCCGGGAATCGCCACGAACAGCGAACCCTCACGGACGGCACGCGAATCGGCGCTCACGTCGCGGACCTCGATGCCGGACACCTGCCCGACGACCTTGGCGCCGGGCCCAATCCCGATGAGGCGCTGAGCCAGCATCTCGAGGCGCCGGTCGGCCCGCGGACGCACGGCGTCGAGCATCTCGGCAATCGAGTTGGCGCGTCCCTGGTCGGTCATCGACGGACCAGGCGGGCGAGTCCGCTCGTCATGCGCCCGACGGCGTACCGGCGCGCTCCAAGTACGCGCTCATGGGCTCCGACCAGCTCGAGCCACGTCGCGCCGAAGGCTCGCTTGTGCTCGGCAAGGCCGGACATCCGGTCCCCCGCCACCGGCTCATGACGGGCACCGGGCAGGTCCACGCCTCCCAGATCGAGCTCGGCGCAGCCCTCTCGAACCGCCAGTTGCAGCGCCCGCCAGCGCAGCAGATGCAGGGCACCGGGATGGGTCGACCGCGTGGTGGCGTCATCG
>JAYWFP010000073.1:0-5738 GCA_043778745.1 Chloroflexota bacterium | reverse complement strand
GCCATGGGCCTGGACGACGGGCATGCTGACGTTCCCTGGCGTCCATCCCCGCGGCGTCTGTCACCTCGGGTCGCGATGCTACACTCGACCCCGATGCCGCAGGTCCTAGCGTCGATCCTCGATCAGGTTCGGCCAACGACATTGCTCGACATCGGGATCACCGCGCTTCTGATCTACTGGCTGTTCAGCCTGATCCGAGGAACGCGCGCGGTGCGCCTTGTGATCGGTGTCAGTGTGTTGTTCGTCGTCTATTTCGCTGCGCAGGCGCTGGCCCTTCGACTCCTGACCCAGATACTGCAGACCGGCGCGGTCGTGGGACTGTTCGCTCTGGTCGTGGTGTTCCAACCTGAGCTGCGTCGAGCGCTCGAGCGCATCGGCCGTGTTGGTTCGATGGCCTGGCTCTTCCCGAGCGAGAACGCCGCAGCAGAACAGGTCGCCGTGATTGTCGCGCGCGCGGCGTCGCTCCTGTCCGGGGACGGGCATGGGGCGCTGATCGTGCTCGAGCGGGATACGGGCCTCGAGGAGATCGCCGAGTCCGGGGTGATGATCCACGGTGATCTGTCGGTGGATCTGCTCCGCACGATCTTCATGCCCAGGACCGCGTTGCATGACGGGGCGGTCATCATTCGCGGATCGGCCATTCTCGCTGCGGGCGCGTTGCTCCCGTTGACCGAGACGACCGTCCCATCCGAGCGATTCGGCACGCGCCATCGCGCTGCACTCGGGATCACCGAGCAGACCGATGCCGTTGTGATCGTCATCTCGGAGGAAAACGGCCAGGTCAGCCTGATCGAGCGAGCACGGATCGTCAGGAACCTCAACGAACTGCAGCTCGCACGCGCGATCCGCAGCCACCTGGACCCGGCCACGGACGGAACGCGGCGAAGGATTCCTGGTACGCATCGAGTGACCACCACACCAACGCTCGCCGGGATCGGCCGATTCATGCGCGGTGAAGGCGGACAGAGGTGGGCGGATGGTCGCGACGTCGGCCGGACCGGTTCGGTCCGCCCAGCGGCCCATTCCGAGCGCTCAGTGGCCGAGCCCGCCCAGGTTCCAGCCATATTGGCGCCATCCAGTGTAGTGGCGGACGATGTCCGATCGGGCACACCGCAGTCGAGCCCTGGGCCAGGGTCGCCCGCCGCGACCCCGCCCGCCGCGACCCCGCCAGGCGAAGCCAGCGACGAACCGCCGCGTCCATCCGCGTCCGGTCAGTGAACCGCGCGATCGGGCTCCTCGTCCACAACTGGCCGCTCAAGGTTGGGGCCGTCGCCTTCGCGACGCTGCTCTACGGCGGGCTGCTCCTGTCGTCGAGCGCACAGCTCTTCGAAGGCGCCGTGCCGATCGAGACGACCGGGCTGTCATCGAGTGTGACTATCCTGTCCGACCTCGGCGCGGTTCGGCGGATCCGGTACCTGGCGCCCGAGGACCTGGGCCTCCGCCTCGACAGCTCGAGTTTTCGCGCGGTCGTCGACCTCTCGAAGGTGTCACCAACCGGAGGCCGAACGTCGGTGGCGGTGCGGGTGATCGCGGTTGACCCGCGAATCCAGGTGGTCGACTACGAACCCAGGCAGATCACCGTCCAGCTCGACCAGGTCATCTCGAGGACGGTCCCGATCCGCGCCGTCCTGGGTCCGATCCCATCGGGTCTGGATATCGGCGAACCGATCCTGTCGGCGAACGAAACGACCGTGACTGGAGCGGCCTCGATCGTCAACCAGGTAGCGGAAGCGCAGGCGCGCCTGAGCGTTGACGCATCGGGGATCGACATTAACCGCATTGTCGACCTGCTGCCCGTGGATGCGGCCGACCAGGAGCTCTTTCAGGTCGATTTGTCGCCAGGCAACGTACGGGTACGCCTGGCCATCTTCACGGATCGGCAGACACGATCGCTGCCGGTGCGTCCGATTGTCGTCGGGACGCCGGCCGTGGGTTTCGAGGTGGCCTCCGTTACGGTCGACCCGCTGGTGATCAGCGTCGAGGGCGACGTTGATAACCTCGCTCCGCTCCAATTTGCCGATACTGCTCCGGTTTCGATCAGCGGCGCCTCGTCAGATGTCTCCGTTGAAACGCAGCTTCAGCTACCCGATGGCGTACAGGCGCCGGATATCGTATCGGTTCGAGTCACGATCACCCTTCGGCCGCTCACCGGAACACGGACCTTCAGTGCCGGTTTGATCCTGGCCGGCGCACGGGCCGACCGCCTCTACACCCTGTCGACGGATCGGGTGCTCGTCACGATTGGCGGATCGGTGGCCGACCTTGATCGCCTGTCCGGATCCTCGATCGTCCTGACGGTCGAGGTCTCGGGCCTGGACGTCGGCGACCACCAGGTGACGGTGACCGCAAATCTGCTGACTGGACTCACCCTCATCGGTGCCAGCCCGAATCCGATCACCGTAACGGTCGCAGCAGGAGCGTCCGGGACCGGCGCGATACCCTGACCGTCGTCGCGTCAAGATGAGGAGATCACCCGACCGTGCCCCGACTGTTCGGTACCGACGGCATCCGAGGGATCGCAAACATCGAGTTGAAGCCGACCACTGCGTACGCGCTTGGTCGGGCGACAGCGCACCGACTCGCGGGTAGAAGCGGCGCGATCGTCGTCGGGCAGGACACGCGCCGGTCCGGTGATCTGTTCGTGGCTGCCCTCACGGCCGGTGCGACGAGCCTGGGCACGAACGTTCACCAGGTCGGGGTCGTTCCGACACCAGCTCTCGCCTTTCTCGCCGGCGTTGGTGACTTTGACGCGGGTTTCATGGTCTCGGCATCCCACAATCCCGCGGCCGACAACGGGCTGAAGGTGCTCGACCGACAGGGCCTCAAGCTCGACGATCAGATCGAGGATGAGCTCGAGCAGCTGATCTGGCGGACCGAGGAACTCGGTGGGGCCGGTAACGATGATCTCGGCGTGGTGGTTGACGCGCGAGACCGTGTCGCCGAGTACACCGAGGCACGAATGCGCCTTGCCTCGACGCTGACGGGATCCGGCCTCCGGATCATCCTCGATGCGGCCAACGGTTCCGGCGGCCCGTTCGCGCCCGGGATCCTCATGGCAACGGGCGCTGCGATCGAGGTCATCAACGCTTCCCCGGACGGCACGAACATCAATCGCGACTGCGGGGCAACGGATCCGGCCGGGCTGGCCGCGATCGTGGCCGAACGTGGAGCGGATGTCGGGTTTGCCCTTGACGGGGATGCGGATCGTCTCATTGCCGTGGACGCGTCTGGCCTCGTGGTCGACGGCGACCAGGTGCTCGGGATCCTGGCTCTTGAGCGCCTTGGGCACGATACGCTCGCGGGCCGGACCTTGGTGGTGTCGGTCCTCTCCAATGGCGGGCTTCAGCGGGCGGTCGAGGATGCGGGCGGGATCGTGGTCAGAACGCCGGTCGGGGATAAGTACATCCTCGAGGGGATGCAGGTCGCGGGCGCCGGACTCGGTGGCGAAAAGAGCGGCCACGTGATCATCGCCGACCATACAACGTCGGGCGACGGAATCGTGACCGCGCTCGAGATCCTGCGCGTGATGATCGGAACCGGGCGCTCACTGGCCGATCTGGCCACCGATATCCCACTCCTCCCACAGCAACAGCGCGCGGTTCGCGTCCGTCACAAGGACCAGTGGGAAGGGGACCCTGCCATCCAGCGCGCGATCGCAGCAGCCGAGGCGCGACTCGGTGGCGTCGGCAGGATCCTCATTCGGCCCTCGGGAACCGAGCCGGCGCTCCGGGTGATGGTCGAGGGGCCGGATGCAACGGTCGTCTCGGAGGTGGCCGACGCGCTGGCGGCTGTCGCAGCCGAGCGTCTACACTGATTGCAGGTGCCCATCCATCGAGCGAGTCAGCGCTCGGCTTTGCCGGCGCGAACGAACTGAGGACTTGACCACGGATGTGCGGCATCGTCGGTTACACCGGACCCCGTGAGGCTGGACCCATCCTGATGGAGGGATTGAGTCGCCTCGAGTATCGCGGCTACGATTCGGCGGGCATCGCGCTCGTCGATGAAGAGGGCCGGATGTTCGTCGAGAAGAAGGCGGGCAAGCTCGCGAATCTGGCTACGGCCATTGCCGAGCGAACACCGCACGCGGCGATGGGCATTGCGCATACCCGATGGGCGACGCACGGACGGCCGAACGACCTCAACGCCCACCCGCACGCCGACTGCAGCGGCAAGATCACGGTCATTCACAACGGGATCATCGAGAACTTCCGCGAGTTGCGCGACGGTCTCGAGGCTCGTGGTCACCGCCTCGAATCCGAGACGGACACGGAGGCCCTGGCCCATCTCGTGGAAGAGGCCTACGCCGGAGATCTAGCCGACGCGGTCCGTGCCGCCCTTCGGCAGGTCGATGGGGCCTACGCCATCGTCGTCATGCATCGCGACGAGGTCGGGCGGCTGGTGGGAGCGCGCAAGGACGTGCCACTGATCCTGGGACTCAATGGCGAGGAATCGTTCATCGCCAGCGATGTGGCGGCCATCCTGGCCCATACGAAACGCGTCGTCTTCCTCGAAGAAGGCGACGTGGCCGACGTTCGACCGACCGGCGTCCTGATCACCGACGTCGACGGAACCCCCGTCGAACGTGCGGAGACCCTGATCGACTGGACGCCCGAGCTTGCCGAAAAGGGGGGCTTTGAGCATTTCATGCTCAAGGAGATCCACGAGCAGCCGAACGCACTCCGACAGGCCCTCGCCGGGCGCGTCAGTCGCGATGACCGGATCCATGTGCCCGAGATCCAAGCGCTGATCCCGACGCTGAAGGCCATCACGCGAATCGAACTCGTGGCCTGCGGGACGGCATCCTACGCGGCACAGGTCGGCGCGTCGGCACTCGAGGCGTGGACGGGGCTCCCCGCCAGGGTCACGGTCGGGTCCGAATTCCGCTACAGCCCGCCGCCGCTCGATGCGAGCACCCTCGTGATTGCCGTCACGCAGTCCGGGGAAACCGCCGACACGATCGCCCCGACCCGCATGGCGCGCGAGCGCGGCTGCCCGATCATCGCAGTCACCAACACCGTCGGGTCCGCCATCACCCGGGAGGCGGCCGCGGTCCTGTTTCTGCAGGCCGGGCCGGAGATCGCGGTCGCAGCGTCGAAGACGTTCGTCACCCAGGTCACGACCCTGGTCGTCCTCGCGGCGGCGATCGCTCGGCTGCGAGGCTCGATGTCCGAGGCTGCCGAGATCGAACTGGCCCACGCGCTTCGGGCGCTTCCCGATGCCGCCCAGCGGGCGCTCGATTCCAACGCGCCGCGGGCCCAGGGTCTTGCCCGGCGATACGTCAACTCACGAGGCTTCATGTTCGTCGGTCGTGGCTCGACCTACCCGGCCGCGCTCGAGGGCGCCCTCAAGCTCAAGGAGATCAGCTACGTCCATGCCGAGGGCTATCCGGCCGGCGAGCTGAAGCACGGACCGATTTCGCTTCTCGACGCGGAGTGCCCGCTGGTCGCGATCGCAACGCAGTCATCGACCTACGACAAGCTGATCAGCAACGTGATGGAGGGCCGGGCCCGGGATGCCCGCGTGATCGCCGTTGCGACCGAGGGCGATCCGCAGATCGAACGATTCGCCGACGATGTCGCCTGGGTACCCGCAACACACGAGGCCATCTCGTCGGTCCTCGCCATCATCCCGCTCCAATTGTTCGCGTATCACATGGCGATCGCCCGGGGCACGGATGTCGATCAACCGCGCAACCTGGCGAAGTCCGTCACGGTCGAATAGGCGAGCGGGGTGCCCGG
>JAYWFP010000072.1:0-13507 GCA_043778745.1 Chloroflexota bacterium | reverse complement strand
CGAAGCGGCGAGGGGCAGAGCCAGGTCCCCAGGCGGGGCTGAGGTCGAGCCCGATCGGGCACGACAGTCCCGTCCCATGATCCCCAGGGTTGTCTCGTGGCGACAGCTCAGCACCGGTGTAGGCTCCGCCGATGCACAGAAGCCTTCTGCTGCTTATCCTCGTGGCACTGGCTGGCTGTGACAAGGTCTCGACGCATGAGCCCGAGATCGTCGATCCGATCCCGGTCTGCCTCGAAGAGCCGTTTCGTGCCGAGCTCCACGTCGATGCGAACGATCCACGAATGGTCTGGGCGACAAACTACGAAACGGGCCTCGACGTCGCTGTGCGACCTCGGCCCCCGGGCCGTTTCACCTTCGACCGAGGTCGACCTACCACGCTCCTCGACGGTAGCGGCACGGTCGTTTCCTTCAACGGCGAGATTTCGATGACTGGCTGCCTCGACGCCAGTAACGGTGTCGTCTACTTCGGGCCAGTCGACCTACCCAATCCGAACCGTCCTCCGAACTGAGCGGCCGTCTGCGCCGCTACAGCCCCTTACGAATCGCTCCTGCCCATCGATTGGTCCGTCAGTCGACGTATTGCAGCGGCGTGACCACGAAGTCATCGGGCAGCTTCACGCCGGTCGCGTGGATCGGGCAGTAGCCGCCGGGATTCTTGCTCAGGTACTGCTGGTGATAGTCCTCGGCAAAGTAGAACTCCGGTGCCGGGCCATCGGTGATGTCGGTCGAGATCTGGCCGAAACCTGATGCGGTCAATTGAGCCTGGTAGGCGTCCCGAGACGCCATGGCGGCTCGCCGCTGCGCGTCCGAGTGCGGAAAGATCGCCGATCGGTACTGGGTGCCGATGTCGTTTCCCTGGCGCATCCTCTGGGTCGGATCGTGGTCCTCCCAGAACTGCTTGAGGAGCTCGTCGTATGTGACCACAGCGGGATCGAACACGACGCGGACCGCCTCGGCGTGGCCGGTCTTGCCCGAGCATGCCTCTCGATAGGTCGCGTTGGGCGTGAAGCCGCCCTGGTAGCCGCAGGCCGTAACCCAGACCCCGGGTGCCTGCCAGAAAACCTTTTCCGCGCCCCAGAAGCAGCCGAATGCAAAGTCGGCGATCTCGAAACCAGCGGGGTAGGGTCCGCCGATGGGTCGCCCGCTCACGTGATGAAAGCCGGGCTCCATGATCGGATCGGCACGGCCGGGGAGGGCGGTCTCAGGGCTCGGCATGGAAGGACCGCGGGTCTGGAAGAACATCTGGATCTCCTGTGACGTGATGCGCACACTCTAGCCCCGGCCTGTTACGGATCGATGTCATCGAGTGCTAGGCTCCGCGAATGGGCCACGCCGCCGCCGAAGCGCTGGATTCGACCGTTGGCGCCGTCATCTTCGACCTCGACGGCGTACTGGTTGACTCGGAAATCTGGTGGCACGAAGAGCGAGTCGACTGGGCTCGGCTGCGCGGCCTGACCTGGAGCCTCGAGGACAGCCGGGCCGTGATGGGCGCCAACTCCCGTGGCTGGGCTCGGATCATGCGCGAGCGGATGGGGCTGCCGCCGACCGAGGACGAAGCGATCGAGGCCGACATCGTCGATCGTGTCGTTCGACGTTACGTGCACGGCGCACCGGAGATCGAAGGAGCGATCGCAACGCTGCGGGCCGTGGCCGAGCGCTGGCCCGTTGCGATCGCGTCATCCGCGCACCGAGCGGTCATCGATGCCGCCCTCGACGCAACCGGCCTCGGTGGCGTGATCCCGGTCGTCGTTTCGTCGGATGACGTCGAGCATGGCAAGCCGGCACCGGATGTCTACTTCGAAGCAGCCCGCCAGCTCGGGGTCTCCGCTGGTGCATGCCTCGTGATCGAGGATTCGCTGAATGGCGTCCGCGCGGCGCGGGCGGCAGGAATGATCGTCGTCCTGGTCCCGAACGAGAGCATTCCGCCGGCCGCGGGTGCTGCAGAACTGGCGGACCTTGTTCTCGCCCGGCTCGCCGATCTCGAGCCTGCGTCCGTCACGCGACGCATGTCGTACCGGTCGCGCTGAGGTGGACCGCGCCGGTCGACAGCCCGTCGCGGCGGAAGCACGCCTGCCGCGCTCGGATCTCCCAGCCTGGAATCGCACCGTCCGCTACTACACGTCCCGACTCGTGGTCGGCCTGCTCATGCGCCTTCTGTTCCGGCTGCGCGTCGAAGGACGTGACCGCCTGCCGCCCGGCCCGGCTCTCCTGTGCTTCAATCATTTGAGTTGGGTGGACCCATTCCTGCTGTTCGCGACCCTCCCGCTACGACCACGGCTGTACATGTTCGGGCCGAAGGAGGCGGACCTCCGCCGGGGCCCCAGGAATCGACTGATGTACTGGACCGCGACCCCCGTCCCGTTCACGCCGGCGAAGACCGACTTGATCGAGACGACGCGGCGGGTCCAGGCGGTGTTCGAAACTGGAGGCGTGCTGGCGATTGCGGGGGAGGGGAGGATCCATGTCGGCGAACGCGAGCTCCTGCCCCTCCAGGCTGGCGCCGCGTACTTCGCGCTCCGGGCCGGGGTCCCAGTTGTACCGATTGCCCTTAACGGCCTGTCGTGGCTGGGATTCCGACGCACTCTGCGGGTCCGGATCGGCACGCCCATCCGGACCGGCGAACGCCCGACGATGGCCGCGGTCGCGCTCCTGACAGCCGCGACCACGGTCGCCTTGCTCGATCTGGTTGCCGATGCGCCGGATCCGGCGCCTCCCGGCCGCTTCGGGCGCTGGTTGACGGAACGGTTCAACGACTGGCCCGAAGGGTCACGTGCCGCGGCCGAAGCTGCGGCCGAACCCGCGGCCGAACCCGCGGCCGACATGGCGCCCCGGCCCGCACCGAGTACCACCACGGACCCGACCGGCACCTCGCGCGACTGAACCGGCCGGCCCCGGGAGTCCATCTGGCATACTTTCGCCGTACGTTGACCTGTCGAATTCGACGCCAACAAGGAGATCGCGTGGGCGCGAGCGCACTGTCGGCTGACGCCACCGAATACCGAGCCCGCCTGGCCGATCAGCCTGACGCCCAACTTGATATCTGGGCCGCCGAGTTGATGCGCGATGTTGCCAAGCGGCGCGGTGTGGTCCGTGTCGTCGAGGCGTTTCGCCGTTCCGCGAACCTGACCGAGGCTGAATTCGAACATGTGTTCACATCAGGCGGCGGTGCGCCGGCGACGCTCGGTCGGGATGCTGCCGGCAACCTGATCGTGCCGACGATCTCGCTCTTTGCCCTGGTCACGGGTCTGCGGGCTCGGACCAGTGACGGCCGCGCTCGGCTCACCGAGTTCCTCGTCGCCAACTTCGACGAGCTCGTCTACGTCTGATCGTCCGGATCTCTTGCCTCAGCCTGCCGCGCTGATCGCCCGGATCCGCCTGGTTCATCCATTCCCCTCGCTCCTCAACGGGTTCGCGGTCCTTGGGATCGCGTGGATCGCGGGCGGGGCTCCGGCAACGGTCTTGCGGCTGGCGCTGGCCATGATCCTGATCCAGTTCACGATCGGGGCGACCAATGACCTCGCCGATGCCGCTCGTGACGCCGATCGCACTCCGGCGAAACCCATCGCCGCCGGCCTCATCGCGCCGCGGAGCGCCGCCGCTGCCGCATGGATGTTCGGGATCCTGGGCCTTGCGCTTGCCGGCCTGTCGGGCCTCATCACGCTTGCGATCGCGCTGGCGGGTCTCGCCTGCGGCCTCGTCTACAACGCCGCGTTGTCGAGGTCGGCGCTGAGCTGGCTGCCGTTGACCCTTGCCCTGCCGCTCGTCCCCGCCTTCGCATGGTATGGCGCCGTCGGGTCGCTCCCGAGCGGGATCGCGCAGGTGGTGCCGATCGCGATGGTCGCAGGAGCGGGGCTGGCGATCGGCAATGGGCTGGTGGATCTGGACGTGGATGGGCCGCGAGGCCGGCGGACGGCTGCTGTGGCGCTCGGAAGGGTCGCGGCATGGACGGTGCACGCCGCTGCCCTAACCGCGGCGACTGCCGCCGCGTGGATTCTGCTGCCGAGTGGTGGGGGAGCGTCAGCGGCCGGTCTCCTGGTCGCTGGGGCTCTGACGGTCCTAGCCGGCGTCTTCGGCCTGGCGACTCGGTCGGGGGCAAGATTCCGTCTCGCATGGGCCCTCGAGGCTGGCGGGATCATGCTCATCGGACTCGCCTGGGTGCTTGCGGCAGGGACCGGACCGCGTTGATGGCTCCAGTGCGCGCGCCCGAAGTCCCACAGGGTCCTGACGAACGTACCCCTAACGCAGCACGTGCACCGATCGTTATTCTTGGGGAACAGCACCAATCTGGAGATTGAATCGTGAATTCCGTCCTTCGCCACCTCCGACCGATCCTGATCAGTCTTGTCGCCCTGACCCTCACCGCAGGGATCGCGATGGCCGCCAAGCCATCGGACGCCGGCACCCGGCACGGTCCGAAGGCCGCCGAAGTGACCGAGACCGTCGATACCAACACCGACGAGGCAACCGAGACCGAGACCGACACCGACACCGACCCGGCGACTGAGACGGCACCGGAAGGCGCGACCGACTCAGCGAGTCACTGCTTGACCGATCCGACCACGGCAACTCCCGCGGAGCTGAGCGTGCTCAATCACGGCGCGATCGTCTGCTGGGCGGCTCATCAGGTCACACCTGACGGCTATGCAAACCACGGGGCATGGGTTTCCGAGTGGGCCCACAAGAACCACGGGGCCGACGCCAACACCAAGGGTCTTGCCAAGGCCGCCGAAAAGGCAGCCAAGCATGGCGCGGGCGGGTCGACCGGCACTCCGTAGCACTCCCGGCCGTGGTCGCCACGGTCGTCCTCAGGAAATCGTGAAGCCGGCGCCTGTCGCGCCGGCTTCAACCTAGGCGGGAGCGACACGACGATCAGGTGTCGGAGACGTCTCCGCTCCTGACCATGGCGATCACGTTCTCGAGCTTGAGCTTGGTGATCGTCAGGTACTTCGTCAGGTTCGCGCGGTCGACGGCGCCAATGCCGGCCACGACGTCCGGGGCGCGAAGGACGTCCACGAGGCCTTCGACGGCATCGGCCAGGTGCTGCTTCGCCGTGATGAGCGAGTCGTCATTGAGCGGGGCGGACGCGCCTCGCCGACCGGTCCATGCGGCGGCCGCATCGTCGGCCTGAGTCTCAGACTCAGGTGCGTCGTCGGTCGCTCGTCCGCGGACCGCTGCGTCGGCGGGACGCCGTCCCTCGATCTTGTCGCGCAGCTTCTCGAGCGTCAGCTCACCCCGCGCGACCTGCTGGCCCAAGCGCTTGCGCTTCTTTGGATCCTCGACCTTCATCAGCTCATAGGCATGCGACAGCGTGTCTTTGCGCAAGGACACCAGCTCCCGAACGTCGGCCGGCGCACCCGCCAGGCGGAGCCGGTTTTCGAGGTAGCCCTTGTCCTTGCCTAGCTTCTGGGCCAGCTTCCGGACCGAGTACCCATGCTCGTGGACCATGCGATCGAACATCGCTGCTTCGTCGAGGGGCGAGAGGTCTTCGCGCTGGAGGTTCTCGATGATCGAGATCTCGAGAGCGGTGTCGTCGTCAATGTCCTCGACGAGGGCGGGGATCGTTGCAAGACCCGCCGCCTTCGAGGCGCGCCAGCGTCGCTCGCCCGCGATGAGCTGGTACTCGTTGTTGCCGCGCGGCCGAACGAGGATCGGCTGCAACACGCCGTGTTCGCGAATCGACGCGGACAGTTCGGCAAGCGCTGCCGGATCCATCGCGAGTCGTGGCTGCTCGGCATTCGGGGAGATCTGCTCGACGGGAATCACGCGTACGCCCGAAGAGTGGCCGATGCGATCCTGCGAGAGCAGGCTCAGAATAGCGGGGGAGAGCTCTCGCTCTTCCGAAAGACGACGCGCCGCCACAGCGCGGAAGTCGGTTCTAGCCAAGGTCGATGACCTCCCGGGCAAGTTCGCGATACGTACGCGCTGCGTCGGTGTAACCCGCGTAGCTTGTGATCGGACGCCCCGCGAGCGGTGCCTCGCCGAGCTTTACGGTATTCCGGATGATCGATGCGAACACGTGGTGATCGCCGATAGCGCGCAGCTCGTCGAGCATGTCCCGCGCCAGGTTCGTCCGAGCGTCATAGAACGTGGGAAGCAGCCCGAGGATCTTGAGCTTCCGGTTGAGTTTGAGGCGGATCGTGTTGATCACCTTGACCAGGTTGTTCAGGCCCTTCATGGCGTAGAACTGGGTCTGCACCGGAATGATGACGCCATCCGCAGCCACCAGACCGTTGACCGTCAGCAGACCGAGGTTGGGCGGACAATCGATCAAGGCGTAGTCGTACCGATTCTTGAGTTTCCCCTCGAGTGCGTCGCGCAGGATCCCCTCGCGCCCGAGCATCGTGAACAGCTCTCCCTCGGTGGCGGCTAGATCGATGTGCGCTGGCACGACATCGATGTGCTCGGTCTGCGTCGCCACGATCACCTGATCGACCGTCGCGCGTCCGACGAGGACATCGGCCATCGAGAGTTCGATGCTGTTGAGATTGATGCCGAGTCCCGCGGTGAGGTTGGCCTGCGGGTCCATGTCGATGCAGAGAACCCGGAAATTCTCTTCTGCCAGCGCGCCGGCAAGATTGATCGTCGTCGTCGTCTTGCCGACTCCGCCCTTCTGGTTCGCAATTGCAATCACGTTGGTCACCGCAGAAACACCTCGGATGGGCGACGGTTGTAGCGCTGGCTGCGCATCGGTCGATCCGCAACGCTGGGAAGCGGCCCCCAGATCCTACTCCAGGCTACCCGTTCTCCGGCGGGTGACTTATCCACAGGTTGGCGGACTTGTGCACCGAACTGTGGATTACCAGGAAAGTGCATTCTTGCCATTACGCACGTGATTTCGGGAGATCGTCGACGCGTTTCCCCAAAAGTGAGTGGTCGGGTGTCTAGAATGAGCGTGCCGTCGTCGATGAATGTGGCCCCGTGTCCTTGCGCAAAGACAGACCACCACGGGCTCGTTCGCAGCGACATCGACCAACCGAACTGGAGACGAATCGTGCCATCGAATGTCGAGCGTCTGAACCGACTCGCCAAGATGCGCGCTGAATCCGTCATGGGTGGCGGCCAGGCGCGGATCGACCGCCAACACGAGGTCGGAAAACTGACCGCCCGCGAACGGATCGATCTCCTGCTTGATCCGGGTTCATTTGTCGAACTCGACGCGTTCGTCACGTCCCGGTCGGCCGAATCCGGGCCGGACCAGCCGAACTATCTCGGTGATGGCGTCGTGACCGGGCACGGAACCATTGATGATCGACTGGTGTTCGTCTTCAGCCAGGACTTCACCGTATTCGGCGGCTCGCTGTCCGAGGCCTACGCCGAAAAGATCTGCAAGATCATGGATCTGGCGATGAATGTCGGAGCGCCGATCATCGGTCTCAACGACTCGGGGGGTGCCCGTATCCAGGAGGGCGTAGTCTCGCTTGGCGGGTATGCCGACATCTTCCTGCGGAATGTGATGGCATCGGGCGTCGTCCCGCAGATCTCCGTGATCATGGGCCCCTGCGCCGGGGGAGCGGTCTACTCCCCGGCGATAACGGATTTCACCATCATGGTCGAGGGAACGAGCTACATGTTCGTGACCGGGCCGAATGTCGTAAAGGCCGTAACCCACGAAGAGGTCGATGCGGAATCGCTCGGGGGTGCCGCGGTCCACACATCGCGGAGTGGGGTTGCTCATCTCGCGGCTGCCGACGAGTCAGACGCGCTGGATGCCGTGCGGCGGATTCTGTCCCACCTTCCACAGAATAATCTTGAGACTCCCGCTCTCGTCCCGACAATGGATCCGTCTGATCGGATGGACGCGGGGCTCGATGTCGTCGTGCCCGATGATCCACAGAAGCCCTACGACATGCGTGACGTCATCGCCGGGGTCATGGATGATCGCGAGTTTCTGGAGATCCAGCCAGCGTGGGCACCGAACATCCTGGTCGGCTTCGCCCGGCTCGGTGGGCGGAACATTGGAATCGTTGCGCAGCAACCATCAGTTCTCGCCGGGGCGCTCGACATCGACGCTTCGACGAAGGCAGCCCGTTTCGTGCGCACCTGTGATTGCTTCAACGTCCCCATCGTCTCGTTTGTCGATGTGCCCGGCTTCCTGCCCGGCGTCAGCCAGGAGCATGGTGGAATCATCAAGCACGGTGCGAAGCTGCTCTACGCCTATTGCGAGGCCACCGTCCCTAAAGTGACGGTCATCACCCGCAAGGCCTATGGCGGCGCGTATGACGTGATGAGCAGCAAGCACATTCGCGGAGATATGAACTTCGCGTGGCCGACCGCGGAGATCGCCGTGATGGGTGCCGACGGCGCTGTCAGCATCATCTTCAAGGACGCCCTCGCGGCCGCGGAGGATCCCGCTGCGGAGCGAGCCCGACTCGTCGCAGAGTACGAACGCGAATTTGCTCACCCATACATCGCAGCCGCGCGAGGCTATGTCGATGATGTGTTTCGGCCGTCGGAAACGCGGCCCCGACTGATTCGCGCACTCGACATGCTTGCCAACAAGCGCGCCACGAACCCGCGGAAGAAGCATGGCAACATTCCGCTCTGAGACGAGTCGACATCCGTCTTTGCGCAAAGACGATCGAGGCGCTCCGCCATTCCGACGCGTCCTGATTGCCAATCGAGGCGAGATAGCCGTCCGCATCATTCGAGCTTGCCGAGAGTTGGGGATGGAATCAGTCGCCGTCTACAGCGACGCGGACGCCACGGCGGGACATGTCCGCCTCGCGGATCTCGCCGTTCGCATCGGACCGGCAGCAGCCGCCGAGAGCTACCTGCGCATCGACGCGATCGTCCAGGCCGCGCTCGACACCGGATCCGACGCGGTCCACCCCGGCTATGGCTTCCTGTCGGAGCGGGCCGCATTTGCGCGCGCGGTCATCGCCGCGGGCCTGGTCTTCGTCGGGCCGGATCCTGAGACCATCGAAGCGATCGGGGACAAGCTTCACGCCCGTCGGCTGGCCCGGGACGTTGGGGTCGTGGCGGTGCCGGGATCTCTCGAGCCCGCGATGATCGGGCGCCCGGACCAGGTTGCCGCGATTACGGCCGAAGCCGAAGCGATCGGGTTCCCGCTGCTCGTCAAGGCGGCTGCCGGCGGCGGCGGCCGGGGGATGCGGCGGGTTCTGTCCGTCCGCGAGCTGGTGGAGGCGCTCGCCGACGGATCCCGGGAAGCGGCCTCGGCCTTCGGGGACGGGGCCGTCTATCTCGAACGCGAGGTTCGTCCTGCGCGGCACATCGAGGTCCAACTTCTGGGTGACGCGACAGGCAACGTCGTCGCGATCGGGGAGCGGGACTGCTCGCTCCAGCGACGCCACCAGAAATTGGTTGAGGAAGCCCCGGCTCCCGGGCTGACCGGCCCTGAACGGGAACGACTCCACGAGTTGGCCGTGCGGGTCGCGCGTGCGGCAGGGCTCAAGAACGCGGCGACGGCAGAGTTTCTCCGGGGCCCGGACGGATCGTTCTACTTCCTGGAGGTCAACACTCGGCTCCAGGTCGAGCACGGCGTCACGGAGCTGGTCTCCGGCCTCGACATCGTCCGGGAGCAATTTCACCTCGCCGCCGGGCGGCCGCTGTCCGGTCCGGCCAGGGAAGCCGCCGCTCAGGCAACCGACCCTCGTGGCCACGCGATCGAGGTCCGCGTGTCTGCCGAGGATCCCGGCCGGGACTTTGCTCCGACACCCGGTCGGTTGACGGGCTGGGGCATGCCGGGCGGACCGGGTGTCCGCGTCGATACAGCCCTCGAGGCCGGCGATCGGGTGCCTGCTGAGTACGACAATCTCATGGCCAAGATCATGGTCTACGCCGGGAATCGCGACGACGCCATCGATCGGCTGCGCCGGGCTCTGGATGAGACCGAGATCGAAGGCATCCAGACGACGCTGCCGTTCCATCGATCCGTGGCCCGCGATCCTTCATTTCGGGCGGGCGAGGTCCACACCGAGTGGGTGAGCGAGCATTGGGACGGCCCCGCGGCTTTCGAGCGCGCAGCCGGTCTGGCGATGCTCGCGGCCGGGAGCGCAGCCGGTCTGGCGATGCTCGCGGCCGGGAGCGCAGGGATTGAACCAGCTTCCTCGGGCGGCACAGCAGCCCGACCCATGGTCCGTCCGCACGTGGCGCCGATCCGCGCGCAGGCTGGCACCCAGGGCGGTTGGCGCGCCGCCGGTCTCGAGGACGGCATCGATCGGTGGCCTCGGTGACCGACGGGCAAGGCGCTGGAGACGGACACGCGACAGGGGATCGAGGTGGCTCGTCTCACGAGATCTGGCAGCGGGATGGGGTCCGCGTGAGCCTCGCGCCCGCGTCCGCCCATGCCCACCTCGAGCCGATCAACCTCGGTCCAGGCGTGGCCGAGGGATCCATCGTGGTCAACGGAGTGACCAGCCAGACGACGATCCGACGTCTCGATCCGGAGCGATCGGTACTGACCATCGAAGGCTCGGCGGTACGCGTCATTGATCGCGCCTCACCGACGCAGCCCCGGGATGCCGCCGCCGTGCGGCGCGAGGTGATCGTGGACGGCTGGCGGGTGGTGGTCGACCTGGAACCTGCGGCGCGGGCGGCGCTCCGCGCTCGTGCTCGACGCGGTCCAGTCGCGGGAACGACGAGCGGCCCCGCTGAAGTCCGTGCCATGATTCCGGGCGTCGTGGTAGCGATGCCCGTGGCCGTGGGTGATAGGGTCAGCGCCGGACAGAAGCTCGTGATCGTCGAAGCCATGAAGATGCAGAACGAGCTCCTCGCGCCCCGCGATGGGGTCATCGATCGGGTGAACGTGGTCACCGGCGCGAGGATCGAGGTGGGTGACGTCCTCCTCGTGATCAGCTGACAGCGGGGAGGGTGCGTGGCCGAGGGACAGGATCCAGGGCGAGACGCCTGGCGAAGTGGCATACGCGCTCGCTCGCTGAAGGGCGCTGCCGAGCGCCGCGAGGCCTTCGAGACGTCATCGGGCCTCGAGATCCGCGACCTGTATACCCCCGCTGACCTGGCCGGACTGGACGAGGATCGCGACCTCGGGCGACCCGGGGAATTCCCGTTCACCCGGGGGGTCCAACCGACGATGTACCGGAGCCGGTTCTGGACGATGCGCCAATACGCGGGATTTGCGACGGCCGCCGAGACCAATGCCCGGTTCCGCTATCTCCTCGAGCAGGGCCAGACCGGATTGTCCGTGGCGTTCGACCTGCCGACCCAAATGGGCTTCGACTCGGATGCACCCGAGGCGGCGGGAGAGGTCGGCAGGGTCGGCGTACCCATCGCAAGCCTGGCCGACATGGAGGTGCTGTTCGATCAGATCCCGCTCGGCCAGGTCTCGACCTCGATGACGATCAATGCCACGGCGGCGACACTCGTCGCGCTGTATGTCGTGGCCGCCGAACGCCAGGGAGTCACGCGCGACCAATTGTCCGGAACGGTTCAGAACGACATCCTCAAGGAATACGTGGCCCGCGGCACGTGGATCTATCCACCCGCACCCTCGATGCGTCTTGTGACCGACATTTTCGAATTCGGGGCGCGCGAGCTGCCGAAATGGAACACGATCTCGATCAGCGGCTACCACATGCGGGAGGCCGGGGCGACCGCCGCCCAGGAACTGGCCTTCACCCTCGCCGACGCCATCGCCTACGTCGATGCAGCGCTCGCACGGGGCCTGGCGATCGACGACTTCGCGCCCCGGCTCAGCTTCTTCTTCGCTGCATGGTCCGAGCTGTTCGAGGAGGTTGCCAAGTTCCGGGCCGCGCGCAGGATGTGGGCGACGATCGTCCGGGATCGGTTCAAGGCCCAGAACCCGAGATCGATGGCCTGCCGCTTCCACGTCCAGACGGCCGGCAGCTCCCTGACCGCCCAGTCCGTCGACAACAACGTGGTTCGAACCACGCTCCAGGCCCTCGCGGCCGTCCTGGGTGGCGCCCAGAGCCTCCACACGAACTCGCGCGACGAGGCGCTTGCGCTCCCGACCGAGGAGTCGGTGCGTCTCGCCCTCCGAACGCAACAGATCATCGCGCACGAGGCCGGCGTGGCCGAGACGCCCGATCCGCTGGGCGGATCGTGGTTCGTCGAGTCCCTCACGAACGATCTCGAGGCGGCGGCGTATGCGTATCTCGCCGAGATCGACGTGATGGGCGGGACCCTTGCCGCGCTCGACGCGGGATTCCAGCAGCGCCAGATCCAGGAATCGGCCTATCGAACGCAGCGCAACGTCGACGCTGGTACCCAGGTCGTGGTCGGGGTCAACCGGTTCCGGGACGAGGCGACCACCACGCCGCCGACGCAGCGGATCGATCCGGAAGGGGAGCGCCGCCAGGTCGAGGGACTGCGACGCGTCCGCGCCGAACGAGACCCCGCGGCGTGGGAGGCCGCGATGCGCCGGCTCGATGATGCTGCGCGGGGTTCGGACAACCTCATGCCGCCGATCATCGACGCCGTTCGGGCCTATGCGACGGTCGGGGAGATCGCCGACCATCTGCGGGCCACCTGGGGTGTCCACCGCGAACTGATCACGGTCTGATAGGTGGGGGCGAAGCCATGAACCAACCCGGCCGCATCCACCACATCGCGGTGATCGTTCCATCCATCGAGGATTCCCTGGGTCTCTACCGGGACCGGCTCGGGATGCCGCTCGAAACGATCATGGATATACCCACGGATCGGGTGCGGATTGCCTTCCTCGGCGTCGGGGAATCGAAGGTCGAACTCGTCGAGCCAACCGACGACAGCACCGGGGTGGCGCGGTTTCTGGCCAGCAAGGGCCCCGGATTCCATCATGTCTGCTACGAGGTCGCCGACCTGACCGAGGAGCTCACCCGGCTGGCGATCGACGGCATCCAGCTGATCGACAGCGCCCCTCGACGTGGCGCGGAGGGTCCTGTGGCGTTCCTCCATCCTCGCTCGTGCGGCGGGGTCCTGGTGGAGCTGATCGAAGCGCCCGGCGGCCCGGCCTGGACATCGCTCGGGATAACCGCACCGAAGTCGGGATGACCGCACCGAAGGCCGGCTGAGCCTCGGCCCACGGCGACGGGCCCACGGCGACGGGCCCACGGCGATAGGCCCACAAGACCCGGCCCACAAGACCGGCCCGCAAGACCGGCCCGCGGCGACGGGCCCGCGGCGACGGGCCGCGGCGCTCCTCAATCCACGACCGGCTATACAGCCACGACCGGCCCTATAGCGACCAGGCGAGGAGGACGCTCGGTGACTGGTCCGCACGGCGAGCAAACGCGACGAGGTCGCCGGCCAACTCGCGGATCCACGGCTTTTCCTCGCGAGGCAGGTCGCCGAGCTCCTCCTCGAGCAGTTCGATCCAGCGACCGGTCACCGCGTCGATCTGGCTGTCGTTGACCCGAGCAACGCCGGTGATCCAGGCAGGGTCAACGCGTTCAACGGTTCGATCGCCGATGTCCACGGGTCCGTCCATGTCGCGCCGCGCGTCGATGAAGTCGATCGGCTGATCGCTCCCGGTGACGTCGCGGATCGCCTCGCTGAACACATCGAGCCAGGTCGGATCCATCGCGCCGCC